>JADGAQ010000037.1 GCA_015231925.1 Magnetococcales bacterium | reverse complement strand
CGACCCCATGGGGTCCAGGGGGCACCCCTGGGACTTTTCCTTTCGCCGTTGACTTGGTCATATCGCGCTACGCGGGATCCTGAATAGTTACGAAAGGCGCACACCTATTATTACTTCAGTCGCATGCCCGGCACCGCCCCCGAATCGGGTTGCAGCAGATAGATCTCCTTGCCGCCGGGACCGGCAGCCAGAACCATGCCCTCGGAGGTGCCGAATCGCATGGTGCGGGGGGCCAGATTGGCCACCATCACCGTGAGACGCCCCGGCAACGTGGCCGGATCATAGGCCGCACGAATACCCGCCAGAACGGTCCGCTCTCCCAAGCCACCCAGATCCAGCCGCAGACGCAACAGCTTGTCCGCCCCTTCGACGCTTTCCGCCGTCAGGATGCGAGCCACCCGCAGATCCACCGCGCTGAAAGCCTCGATATCGATGGTGGCAGCCAGGGGGGCGACCTCCGGTTTGCTCGCCACGGCGACCGGCGGAGGAGGGGAGGGGGCCTGACCACGACCACTGGCCAGCAACGCCTCGATGCGGGCGGGATCAACCCGCACCATCAGATGGGAGAAGGTTCCCAAACGGTGATTTTGCAGCGGCTTTTGCAGATCCTCCCAGCGCAACGGCGGCAGATTCATGAAACGCTCCACCTTTTGCGCCAAAGCGGGCAACACCGGCTGCAAATAGGTCACCAGCACCCGGAAGAGGTTGATGGCCACGCTGCACACCTGCTGCAACCTCGGACCGGCACCAGGATCCTTGGCCAGAACCCAGGGAGCGTTTTGCTCCACATAGCGATTGGCCTCCTCCGCCAGACGCATCACCGCCTGCATGGCCCGAGCGTACTCCCGGGCCTGATAGAGCTGGCCGATCTCCTCACCCTTGGCCAGAAAGGCCTGATAGAGCCCACCATCCTCGGGATAAGGCTCCGCCAGCATCCCTTCGAAACCCTTGCCCAGAAAACCGGCGGTGCGCGCCGCCACATTGACCAGTTTGCCCACCAGGTCACTGTTGACACGGGAGAGGAAGTCCTCAAAATTCAAATCGATGTCATCCACCCGCGCCGTCAGCTTGGCGGCGTAATAGTAGCGCAGATATTCCGGATCGAGATGCTCCAGATAGGAGCGGGCATTGATGAAGGTGCCACGGGACTTGGACATCTTGGCCCCGTTGACCGTGAGAAAACCATGCACGAAAACCGCCGTCGGGGTGCGGAAGCCACCACCCTTGAGCATGGCCGGCCAGAAGAGGGTGTGAAAATAGAGAATATCCTTGCCGATGAAGTGGTAGACCTCCGTCTCCTCCTCACGGCGCCAGTAACGGTCGAAATCGAGGCCGTTTTTGTCGCAGTAGTTGCGGGAAGAGGCCATGTAGCCGATAGGGGCGTCCAACCAGACGTAGAAATATTTCCCCGGCGCGTCGGGAATCTCGAATCCGAAATAGGGCCCGTCGCGGGAGACATCCCAATCCTTGAGACCCTGCTCGAACCATTCGTCCAGCTTGTTGGCCATCTCCTCCTGCAGCGCCCCGGAGTGGGTCCACTCCTTGAGAAACGCTTCGAAATGGCCCAATTGGAAGAAGTAGTGTTCCGAACCTTTCTCGACGGGAGGGGTGCCGCAGATGGCGCAACGGGGATTCTTCAGCTCGGTGGGGGCATAGGTCGCCGAACAGCCCTCGCAGGAGTCACCGTATTGATCCTCCTTGCCGCAGGAGGGGCAAACACCCCGGATGTACCGGTCCGGCAGGAACATGCCATCTTTCGGGCAGAAAGCCTGCATGACCTCCGCCACCCGGATGTGACCCGATTCCCGGAGTTTCAAATAGATTTCTTCGGCAAAGCCGCGATTCTCGGGAGTATTGGTGGAGTAATAGTTGTCAAAGTCGATATGGAAGGCGGTGAAATCCCGCAGATGCTCTTCATGCATGCGGGCCACCAGAACATCGGGCGAGATGCCTTCCTGCTGGGCGCGGATCATCACCGGGGTGCCGTGGGTGTCGTCGGCGCACATGTAGAGACAGCTGCGGCCACGCAGCTTGTGGTACCGCACCCAGATGTCCGTTTGAATGTATTCCACCAGATGCCCCAGATGAATGGGACCGTTGGCATAAGGCAGGGCGCTGGTAACCAGAATGGGCCGCATGGGAGAATTTCCTTCGAACGGAAAGATTGGCAACGAGCCCATATTAGGCCGGTTCCGGGAAGCCGGGCAAGTCCTGGGATAGCCGGTCGGAAATGGCCGCTGCCGGCCCTATTTAACATAATATATCTTATGCGACAATCCGGTCAGACACATAACCGCCCGCGGACAGAATGTCGCATAAGATATATTATGTTAAATAGGGCATTTCAGGGGCCCAAAACCCGGTCCGGCAACTCGGATACCTAGCCCGAAAGGCCAATCCGAGAGGAAACGCAGGCCGACGTTTCGCAAAACGGTTGATTTTCTGCGGTTGTGGCTCCAAGATAGCCACTGCGAAGCTCCCGGATTGAACGAGATGAAACGGCCACCCGAATGAAAAAAAACAAGAAAGACAAGAAGTCGCGGGCACGCCACACCAAGCGCAGCAAACAGGCCCGACTCACTTTAAGGACGAAGCCGAAAAAAAACGGCAAGGCCGCGCCATCCAAGCGAAATTTATCGGAAGTGGATCTGGACCTCTGTCACCTGGGTGTGACGGTGGAACCGGTTCCGGACCCCCAGGAAACGCCCGACGCAGGTGAAACGGAAATGGAGCCCAAGGAACAACCCACTCAGGAAGAAACAGTCCCACGGGAGGACTCCTCCCCGGGCACTGAGGAGGCCATGAGCCACGAGGCTTTTCTGAGCCGCATCGAAAAGCTCAATGAGATCGGTATCGCCCTCTCCGCCGAAAAGGACACCAACCGCTTGTTGGAGATCATCCTGCTGGGCGCGAAAGATCTGACCAACGCCGATGCCGGCACGATGTACAGCGTTTCCGATGACAAGCGTCACCTCAAGTTCGAGATCATTCGCACCGACTCCCTGAAAATCGCCATGGGCGGCACCACGGGCATCCCCATCAACTTCCCCATGCTGCCGCTCTACAAGGAAGGACGCCCGAACCTCCAGATGGTGGCCGCCTATGCCGCACTGAAGGATCAAACCGTCAATATTCCCGACGCTTACGAAGCGGAAGGGTTCGATTTTTCCGGCACCCGCTCCTTCGATCAGCGCACGGGCTATCGCTCCAAATCCTTCCTGACCGTGCCCTTGAAAAATCACGACAGCGAGATCATCGGGGTCTTGCAGTTGATCAACTCCAAGGAGCTGACTTCCGGCCAGATCAAACCCTTTTCACGGGAAGACCAGCGGCTGGCCGAATCCCTGGCCTCCCAGGCGGCCATTGCCCTGACCAACAAAAAGCTGATCCAGGATCTGAAACTTCTCTTCGAAGCCTTCATTCAGTCCATCGCAGGCGCCATCGACGACAAGTCGCCCTACACCGGTGGTCACTGCCACCGGGTGCCGGTTCTGGCGGAGTTGCTGGCCAAAGCCTGTTCCGGCTCCGGCTTCGGCTGTCTGCAGGACTTCACCATGGACGATGAGGGTCTTTACGAACTCAAGATCGCGGCCTGGTTGCACGACTGCGGCAAGGTTACCACTCCCACGGAGGTCGTCGACAAAGCCACCAAGCTGCAAACCATCTTCGACCGGGTTCATCTGGTGGATACCCGTTTCGATGTGCTGAAATGGCAAAAGCAGTGTGACTTTTTGCGCAAAAAAGTCGCCGCCGTCACCTCCGGACAAACCGAAGGGCTGGCCGCGATGGAAGCCGAGCTGGAAGCCACTCTGAAAAGCCTCGACGACGATCGGGAGTTCATTCGCAAAGCCAATATCGGCGGCGAGTTCATGTCCCAGGAGCTGCAGGACCGGGTGCGCAGCATCGGCGCCTATCCCCTGATCGGGCCCGACGGCGTGGAGGTTCCCTTCCTGTCGGACAACGAGATCTACAACCTCAATATCGCTCGTGGCACCATCACCAAGGAAGAACGGGAGATCATCAACAACCATGTAGTGGCTACCATCAAAATGCTGGACGCCATCCCCTTCCCGCGCCATCTGCAACGGGTACCGGAGTTCGCCGGCGGTCATCACGAGACCATGAACGGCACCGGTTATCCCAAGGGGTTGACCCGGGAACAGATGTCCATCCAGGCCCGCATCATGGCCATCGCCGATGTCTTCGAAGCCCTGACCGCACGGGACCGTCCCTACAAGGACGGCAAGACCCTCTCCCAGGCCCTCAAGATCCTGGGCTTCATGAAAAAAGACAACCACATCGATCCCGACCTCTTCCAGGTCTTCATCGACAAACAGGTCTACATGGAATACGCCGAGGAGTACCTCTCCCCCGAGCAGATCGACGAGGTGGACGTTTCCAAGATTCCCGGCTATCAGCCCCCTGCCCCGCCGGCCTGACGGCTCCCCGGCCAGATGGCGGTTGGGCCAGCCGGGGGCGCCTTTAGATAAAGGTTGGTCATGAAATTATACTCGATCCGGCATAATCTGGTTCGCCACTTCCTGAGCCTCGTCATCCTGAGCGTCATGGTGGCCGCCGCCTTCCGCGTCATTGCCATTCCCCTCCTCCCGCAGATCGAGAACATCGCCTACGATTTCAGAGTCCGCCTGACCGCCTCCCAGGCGGTGGATCCACGGGTGGTCATCGTGGACATCGACGAAAAGAGTCTGCGGGAGGTGGGACGCTGGCCCTGGAACCGCGATATCATGGCCCGCATGGTGGACAATTTATTCCAGCATTACCAGATCAGCGTGCTGGGCTTCGATGTGGTCTTCGCCGAAGCGGAAAACAACTCCGCCCTGACCACCCTCAATCAACTGGCCACGGGGGAACTGGCCGACGACGCCCGCTTTGTCGAAACCGTAAAAAATCTCACCCCCCAACTGCAAAACGATGTCCGCTTTGCCAAAAGCCTGGAAGATCGACCGGTCAGTCTGGGATACTTCTTCTACAAGACCCTGCCCTCCACCCTCTCCCGCTTTCTGGGCGCCATCCCCGCTCCCATTTTGACCCTGGAAGAGCTGGGCTTTCCCGAAATTCCCTTCGTAACGGCACAGGGTTACGGCGGCAACCTCGCCGAATTGCAGGCCGCCACCCTGAGTGGCGGCTTCTTTGACAATCCCCTGGTGGACGAGGACGGCGTCTTTCGGCGCGTGCCCCTGCTGACCCTCTACAAAGGTGGCCTCTACCCTTCCCTGCCCCTCTCCATGGTGCGCAGCCTGCTGGGTGAGCCTCCGCTGACCTTCGGGCCGGGCGCCACCTGGCTGGAAGTCGGCAAACACCGTATTCCCGTGGCCCTCGACATGTCGATTCTGGTGCCTTTCCGTGGCCGTCAGGGCAGTTTCCCCTACGTTTCGGCCAGCGATATTCTGGATAAACGGGTCGATGCCGCGACCTTGCGGGGCGCCATGGTCCTGGTGGGAACCAGCGCCGCCGGTCTCAACGACCTGCGTTCCACCCCGGTGCAGAACGTCTATCCCGGGGTCGAAATCCACGCCAACATCATCAGCGGCATTCTCGACGGGCGCATCAAGGAGTTCAGCCCCATCGGCTGGATGATCGATCTGGCCATTCTGAGCCTCTCCTGGCTGATTCTGGCCCTCTTTCTGCCCCGGTTGAGCCTCTTCTATGCCATGCTGCTGTCCACCATCCTCTACCTGCTGATGCTGGCCGGCAATCTCTTCGCCTGGGACCAGGGCCTTGTTCTGCCCCTGGCCAACAACCTTTTCATGGTCTCCATCATGTTCACCCTGCATACGGCCTACGGCTTTTTTGTCGAAGCCCAGGGCAAAAAGCAGATTTCCCGCATGTTCGGTCAATACGTGCCGGGGGAACTGGTGGAAGAGATGAGCGCCTCCGGTCAGGAGATCTCCATCGGGGGAGAAAGCCGGGAGATGACCGTCCTCTTCTCCGACGTGCGAGGCTTCACCACCATCTCCGAGGGGCTGAAACCGGATGAACTGACCCGCTTGATGAACGCCTTCCTGACCCCCATGACCCGGGTGATCCATCAACATCGCGGCACCATCGACAAATACATGGGCGACGCCATCATGGCCTTCTGGGGCGCCCCCATCGCCGACCCCGACCACGCCCGTCACGGGGTTTTGGCCGCCCTGGAGATGATCCGGGTGATGAATGCCCTGAAATCGGACTTTCAAAGCCGGGGCTGGCCGCCCCTCAAGATCGGCGTCGGGCTCAACACCGGACTGATGAACGTCGGCAACATGGGCTCGGAATTCCGCATGGCCTACACGGTCCTTGGGGACGCCGTCAACCTGGGTTCCCGTTTGGAAAGCCTGAGCAAGCAGTATGGCGCGTCGATCATCGTGGGCGAGGAGACCTTCCGGCGGGTTTCCGGCATGATCTACCGCCGCCTGGACCGGGTGCGGGTCAAGGGCAAGGATGAGCCGGTGGCCATCTACGAGCCCGTCGGTCTGCCCCAGGAGGTCTCCCCTGAGCTGCTTGCCGAGTTGGACAGCTATCACGCCGCGTTGGATCTCTATCTGGAACAACGTTGGGACGAGGCGGAATCGGCGCTGCGCGAGCTGCAACGACTCCACCCGGAAAAGTTGATCTACGAAGTCTATCTGAGCCGCATCACCCACTTCCGGGAAGAGTCTCCGGGAGAGGCATGGGATGGGGTCTATACCCATACCAGCAAATAGGTGGTATTCCGGAAAAATCGGTCAGGAAGATCGATCCAATCCTGCAGGGAGGCCTCCATGTCCGTATCGCATGCCGCCACCGAGGACCAGGGCAAATGGCTGGTCAGCCTGCTGCTGCTGCTCTTCTCCGGTGTGTTTTTCGTTCCCCAGATCAACGAACTGTTGCAGCCTTCCCTGAGCGAACGACTGCTGACCCAAAGTCTCGACGCCTCGTTGCGCTGGCGGGAGAACTTTGTCACCTACTTCATCGCCATCACCCTGGAAGCCACGCCCTACATGATTCTGGGGGCCTTTCTGGCCGCCCTGATCGAGGCCTTTCTGCCCAACGAGGTTTTGCCCCGTCTGGGACGCAAACTGGGCTTGGCGGGTGTCCCCGTCATCGTGCTGATGGCGCCTCTCTTTCCGGTCTGCGAATGCGGCGTCATTCCCGTGGCCCGCCGCCTGTTGGCCAAAGGCCTGCCCCTGCCCCATCTGGTGGCCTATCTGCTGGCCGCCCCCATCCTCAATCCCATCGTGCTGGGCAGCACCTACCTGGCCTTCTATCTCGACTGGACCTATCCCGTGGTGCGGGGGCTGGGTGGTTTTCTCATCGCCATTCTGGCGGGCTGGTCCCTTTGGCGCCTCACTCCGGATAAGTGGCAGCTCTCCGCCCCCTCTTCCGCTCACCACGCCTCCTGCGGCTGCGGCCACGAACACGCCCCTTCGGGGTGCCCGGCCCACACGCCGGTCACGTCGGGATCGACTCTTCTGCGGTTGGCTCGCCATGTTCAGGAGGAGTTCCTGGAGGTCATCCCCTACTTTCTCTTCGGCGTCTTCATCGCCTCCCTGATGAAGACCTACGTCTCCCAGGAGTGGCTCTTCAGCATGGGGGAGGATCGCCTGCTCGGTCCCGCCGCCATGGCATTGGCCGCCTTCGTCATGTCCCTCTGTTCCGAAGCCGATGCCTTCGTCGCCGCCAGTTTCACCGAGTTCGACATCGTGGCACACGCCGCCTTTCTGGTGCTGGGGCCCATGCTCGACATCAAACTGCTGCTCATGTATCGCTCCCTGTTCCGCACCCGTTTCATGGTGCGTTTTGTCGTCACTTTGCTGGGACTGCTGGCTCTCTACCTGGTCGGCGTGCGTCATGGGGTGGATTGGCTGATGCAGACCACGATGAAAGGACTGATGTAACATGGCTCGTCGGGGTTGGATTCCGCTGCGTCTGGCCGGATGGCTGGCCTTTTTCGGCGTCCTGTTGTTCCAGGGAGCCCACGTGAACTACCTGGCCAGCCTGCAAAGCCACTTTCTGGAGGCGGGGGCGCTGCTTCTGGCGCTGCTCTTCCTGGTCCCTCCCCTGCCCCGCGCAACCGCCTCCACCGCCAAAACCTGGATCCCGGAGGGGCTGATCACTCTGGTCCACTGGCTGCCCCTGTTTCTCTTCGTCATGGCCGGCAAGACGGCCCTCAACGCCAACAACGCGGTGCTGAACAACTCTTACGCCCGCATGCAGGTTCCCCAGGCTCCGGCGGCGCGTCCCGATCCCTCGACCCTGAAACCGGGTCAGTTTCTGCCCATCACCCTGCTGGATCTCTATGTCAACGAAAACCTCAAGGGAGTGGTGCCCGTTGAGGTGGAAGGCCGCCTGCACCGGCTTTCCGCAGAGGATCTGGAACGCCACGCCGATTCGTCCACCCCGGTCCAGCCTACCTGGGTTCTCTATCGTCACGTCATGTCCTGCTGCGCCGCCGACGCCAGCCTGATCAGCTTCAAGGTGGAAAAATGGCAACCGGAAGGCAAGTCAAGCTACGACTGGGTTCGCATGAAGGGCTGGACCATACCGATGGAAGCAGCTCCCGTGGCCGGAAAACCGGGTCTCGATAATTTGCGCAAGCTGGAAGTGGTGTCGGTGGAACCGATTCCCGTTCCGAAGGAGCCCTATCTCAACTGGCTTTCGGTGCTGCCCTGATCACGGCTTCTCCGCTGCGGTCAGCGATTCGCGATGCTCCTCGATGAACCGTTCGATGATGCAGCGTTCCCGTTCGCCCGGCCGGTCGAAGAGCAGGCGGACCTGCTGTCGATCCTTCTGCCCTTCCAGATAGAGCAGGTTGGCCTCCATCTCGATCTCCTGGGCTCCCAACTCCAGGGTATCGTCCAGTTCCACCCATTTAAGGGGAATCTCCAGGCTCAGATGGATGGGCGAGAAGAGGGCCGCTTCGTCGAAGGGTGACGGCAGGGGCAGATGAAGGGAGGCTCCGGTAACGGAGATATTGCCCAAACGCCCCTCGAACTCCCCCACCTCATGGCTCAAACGCACGACAATCCCGGCACTTGGGGCAATGCGCACGGCGTTGCGGTGACCAAAGCCGCCGTCGGCCAGCCGCAGCTCCTCCAGGACGGCGATCTGTTTTCCCAAATGCAGACGCGCCACCCGGGCGCTGAGGCCGATGGGCAGATGCGGCACCGACAGATGGGTACGGCCTTCGGCTTTCATGGCCATGGCCTGTTGCGGCGATACCTGAACCGTGATCCGTTCGGCGTCGTATTGCAGCAGTTGCCCATGATGGGAGACCGAAAGACCCCGGTACTGGTTGAAGAAGGTCAACCGCTCCCGACGCTGTTTGACCAGGGCAAACTCCCGGGTGACATTGACGTACTTGAGCATCTCCGGATCATCCAGCGTCACGGCGTAGCGACAGACCGGCGATCCCTTGCGACGGCAAACGCTCTCCACCGTCAGCAGCGGTTCGCCGAAACGTTCACCGAAGGCGTTGATCATGCCTTTGATCAGAGGGCACAAAACCGGATGGGAAAGATAGACGAAGTCGGTCTCCCCGTGGCGCAACCTCAGAGAGCGGATGATCGGAGCGGTCGGGCTGTCCGGAAGCTGGCGATAGGTGCGCCACAGCAGCTCTCCGGCGTGTTCCAGAATATCCAGGCTGCGCCAGGAGTCGGGAATCAATCCGGCGGCGCGGCCCATCTCCAGCAAATCGTTGCCCAGGAAGAAACCCAGCGCCTCGCCGGTCTCCTCGGGCGTTGCTCCCAATACCCGGCTGGCGGCGGTGAGCAGCCGCTCCCCGCTGTTGTCGGGGTAGTCCGCCACGGGGTCGAACTCCTGGTCTTCCAGCCCGGCCATACCCAACGCCAACGGCCAGGCTTCCGCGTCGCCCTGGGCATCCAGAAAGGCTTCCATCGCCATGAAAAACATGCCCAGCATGGTCGTACCGAACCCGGAGGAGATAGGTGACTTCTCGTACTGCGGAGAATCAAAGCAGAATGTATGCCATACCTCAGTCTGACTTCCAGGCAGACAATTCTCCAACCACCTGGCGGATCAGCTCCGGCCAAGCCTCCGGGCCTGGCTGACGAAACAGCCGCAGGGAAGGATACCAGTCGGAGCGCTCCCCGATCAGTCCCCAGCGCCAATCGGGAACATAGGGAGTCAGCAACCAGACCGGTCGGCCCATGGCTCCGGCCAGATGGGCGGTAGCGGTATCCACGGCGATCAACAGATCCAGCCCGGCCAGTACGGCGGCGGTGGCGGCAAAATCGGCCAGTCGGGGCCCCAGGCGCAACAGGCGGGGATGACGCTGCAGAACCGGCAGAGCCTCCTCCGGCTCCGGAAGCTGTAGCGAAACCCAGTCGATACCGCCCACCGCCAGCAACTCCTCCAGCAGGGAAACCGGCAGGGAGCGGGCCCGATCATCAGCGTGGCTGCCGCTACCGGCCCAAACCAAACCCACGCGGCGTGTTGCCGGATCCCGGCGCGGGAGCAAACAATCGTTACCCATCGCAGGGGGCTGAAGATAGGGAGCCGGGGGTGGCCCTTCCAGCTGCATCCGCAAGGGCAGACTCATCAAGGGAAGTTGCCAGCGACAAGGCGGTGGGGACTCCCCACGAATCACCACCGTGACCCGCTGGTCGAGGCTGACGAAGAGCCGGTGCAACGCCGCCGGGGTTTCCAGGACGAGACGCGCCCCCGGCTCCCGCAGCAGCAACTGCGGAAGCCAGCGCACGAACTGAATGGCATCGCCGTAACCCTGCTCCGTCCACAGCAAAAGCCCCTCGCTGCCCACACGCTCTCCCTGCCAGAGAGGCAGCGCATGGCGCTTCACCAGGGTTTGGAACTCCGGGAACTCCAGCCGGCTTTCATAAAGCACCCAGCCGGGTCCGTAGGCTTTTTGCAACAGCAGCAGGTGGGACAGATTCCAGCGGGCCTCCCGATGCTGCGGCTCACGGGCCAGAATGGCGCGGAGCTGGCTTTCCGCCCGTGGGATCTCCCCCGTGGCGGTAAAAACCAACGCCAGGTTGATGCGGGCCGGGAGGAAATCGGGGAAAACCGCCAGAACCTGGGAAAGCAGGTGACGTGCCTCCGCCAGGCAACCCCGCTGACGCAGGGTCAACCCCAGATTGGTGGCGGCTTCCGGATCACCGGGACGCGCCTCCAGCGCCCTTTGAAAGCAGGCTTCCGCACTGGCCGGATCCTTTCGAGCGAGGTATCCCAGGCCCCGATTGTTCCAGGCCGCCCCGTGTTCGGGCTGATGGGTCAGTGCCGTTTCGAAACAGGCCATGGCCTCCTCTTCCTGCCCCATTTCCCGCAACAACAGACCCAGATTGTTGTGGGCATCGGCAAAAGGGGGATGGAGCCGGAGCGCCTGCCGGAAGTGGTGCAGGGCCTCGCTGACCCGACCCAGACGATGCAGAGTCAAAGCGAGATTGCCGTGAAAGAGCGGATTATCGGCTTCGCGTTGCAACGCCCCCTGCAACAGGGGCAAGGCGGCGGCGTTTTCGCCGCGTTGCAGATGAATCAATCCAAGCAGGTGCCGGACGGAAGCAGACTCGGGAGATTCCCGAAGGAGTTGTTGCAGAAACTGCCAAGCCTCTTCCAGCCGGTTTGACCGGAAGAGGTTCAGGGCATGTTCGAGAGCAGGATCAGGCGTTTCCACCCGGCGCAGCCGTGGCGGTTACGGCTTGGCTGCGGGAGGGGTGGGCGTGCTTGCACTCTTCTCGTCCGACTTGAAGATGCGGGTCGCCCAGGAGGGTTCTTCGTTGGCGGCCATCGGCTTCTCTTCGAAACCCATGGTCGAGGTCAGCGAACCCATGGCGGAGAGCAGGCGGTAGGCGTTCTGCTCGTGGGTCAGTTTTTCGGAGGCCAGGGCCGATTTGGCGGCGAAGAGCTCGTTTTCGGAGTTCAGCACATCCAACAGAGTGCGTTTGCCCATTTTGAACTGATCGTGATAGGCCTGGACCACCTTGCGGCTGATATCGGCATGTTTGTTCAGGTACTGAATGCGGTCCTTGGAAACCTGAAGGTTGTCCCAAGCCGCCTTGACCCCTTCCACGATGGTGGCGCGGGCCAACTCCAGAGTCTCCCGCGACTGATCGATGCGCCGTTGGCTGGCGCGGATGCGCGCTTCGTCGGCACCGCCGCGATAGAGGTTCTGGTTGAGGCGCAGCAGCGCCAGGGCATTTTTGTTGTAGCTGGGCACGCCCCCGATGTTGTCGTTGTTGGAGACACTGACTTCCAGGCTCAACTGCGGGAAGAGACCGGAGCGGGCCGCTCCGACATCGGACTCGGCAGCCTCCATATCCGCCTGGGCGGCCAAAATCTGCGGATGGTGCAGCTTGGCCTGATCGACGGCTTTTTCCAGTGTTTCCGGCAACAGTTTAAAGGGAACGTTGGCCTTTTGCAGCTTGTCCGGAGCCTGGCCGACCAGGCGTTCGAAACGGGTGAAGGCGTTGCGCCAGGCACCGTGGCTGGAGGCGTGGTTGGCGGAAGCCAGGGCGAGACGGGTTTCGGTCTGCTGCACGTCGGCGTCGTTTCCGGCGCCCCCGGCGGCCTTGGCCTTGACCTTGCCCAGAATCTCCTGGTGCAGACGCACATTGTCTTTCACCAGTTCCAGCAGCTCTTCCCGCTTCAGAACCTCCAGATAGGTATCCACCACGTTCAACAATACCGTTTCGGTGGTGCGCTCCAGGCCGAAGCTGGCGGAGGAGAGTTGAGCCTGGGCTTTTTCCACGTTGCTCTTTACGTTGAAGCCGTCAAAGAGCATCTGATTGAGAGTCAGGCTGGCTTCCGTGTGGGTCTGTTTGAGTTCGTGATCGCCGGTGCCCCGGGTGGTGGAGTTGTCGCTCCACTCCTTGCCACGCCCCAGAGAGGCGTTAAGGTTGGGCAGATAGCCCGCCCAGGCCTGACGCACCTGATGGGCCACGGATTCCCGGTTTTCCGAGGCAGCGAGGATTTCAGGGTTTTTCTTCACCGCCAGGCTGGCCACTTCCTCCAGCGTCATGGCCGAAACCGAGGTCGCTCCATGTCCGAGAAGCGCGGAAAGTCCCAGAACGCTTACCATCCAGCGGCGGATCGTCATGATAAAGAATCTCCCCCCAGGAATATAAAAACACTCATTCAATTGGCAAATGGCCCGATATTGATGATGCGCCGTATCTGGTCGTTTTTCAGTCCCAGCGCCATGGGTCGTCGCACCCCGGGCAAAACAGCGACATCATACAACTCTTCCACGATTCCTTCCAGCCTTAACCAATGCACCACATCGCCGCTCACGGTGTCGATGACCTGCAAACCGCACCAGGCGTTGACCTGACGTTCCTGCAGGGCTCCATCCAGCGGCAGGCCGGAGAAGGTGGTATGTCGGGGTTTGGATAGCCCGACGATGGCATATTGCTTCGCAAAATCCATGCCTCTCAAATAGCCTGGGCAGAACGCCACCCTCTCGAAGGTACCCGCCTGCCGGTCCACATAGCCGAACCAACCGGTTCCGGAGTCGAGCAGCCACAAGCGCCCCTGATGCAACCGGGGGGAGTGGGGCATGGAAAATCCGGCGGCGACCACCTCGTTTTCCAGGGTGTCCATCACCAGCCCACCTTGATGACGATGCTGCCGCCACCCGTCGGTGACATCGGTGCGAGCCACGGCGGTGACATATCGGGGACGCCCCTGGTCCATGGCCAAGCCATTGAGATGGCAACGGTCTTCCGCAGCCAGCCGGGAGATGAAGGGCGGTTTCCACAGGGGTACGAAGCTGTAGCGCAGACTGGGTGAGGCCAGACAACTGAACAGCGTATTGACGAAAACGAGGTTGCCCCGATGATCCAATGCCAGATCGTGGGCATCCACATCCCCGGTGGTATAGGCCAGGCGCGGCACATAGAGCCGGTCGAACCCTTCATGGGTCTGGCCCGCTTCCAAAATATTCTCGAAGCGCCACAACTGGTACAGGGAGGACATGTAAAGGGTCTGTTCATCCCCCACCAGCCCCATGCAGCGGGTGAAGGTGCGTTCGAAAACCGAGAGCCGTCCGTTCTCCTGCACCCCGATCAGGAAAAGTTTGCCGCTTTGATAGGTGGTGAAGGCCAAACTGAGCTGCATCTCCTCCAGCCAGGAGATGAACTGCCGGGAGGTGACACATTCGAGCTGACCTTGGCTTTCCTTTTCCATGCCGTATTTCCCCAACGGGTTCAAATCAGATTTTGGTAGAGGATATCCGTATCGACCAGCAACACTCCCGGAGTGCCTGCCGGGCCATTATAGACATTGTATACCTCGCCGGAATAGGTCGTCTGGCCGCTGGCATCGGTGTTGAAGACCATGCCGCTGCCGGAAACCTGTCCGGAAATCACCACACTCCAATCCGATTGGGTGGCATAAAGGGTATCCGCAGTCCCCCCCGCTACGAGGAGAAGGTTGCCGGACGACAGGTGCAACAGATCCGCCGTCGGCAGATAGAGGGCGTCGCTGCCCGACTGGGCATTGAGATCGATGATCTCCAGGTTCTCGTAGGTGGTGGTGGCGGTACGCAGATCGAGGCTCTGCCCGGTGCCCGCGAAGGAGAGGGCGTCAAAATTGGCCCCGCCGTCCACCCGGGCGTCGGCACCGTCGAAATAGAGGATATCGTTGCCCCCCCCGCCCAGGAGGATATCGCTGCCCGCTCCTCCGTCCAGGGTGTCGTGGCCCAGTCGTCCCACCAGAATATCGCTGCCGCCTTCCCCAGAGATGGCATCTTTTCCGTTACCGCCCAGCAGATATTCGTCGCTGCCGGTACCCGTCTGTGTATTGGCGGAGACATCCCCCACCGGATACATCGAATGGCCGAAGAGGACATAGGCATTGCCATTGTTGCCGCTGGCCGAACGCGCCCCGATGACCAGATCGTCGAAGCCGTCGCCGTTGAGGTCGCCCCCTCCCGACACGGAGAAGCCGAACTGGTCGCTTTTGAAGTCCGATATCAGGAACCCCTTGGTTCCGTCCAGGGTATTGAGGTCGAACGAAGCACCCAAAGAGGTTTTGCTGCCGAAGAGAATGTAGCTGGCCCCGACATTGGCGGAAGCGCCGGGATCCCCGATAACCAGATCCTCCAGCCCATCCCCGTTGAAGTCCCCGGCCCCGCTGACACTCCAGCCATTGCCCACGCCATGCAGCGAGTCGGTAATGCTCAACCCGTCGGCGCTGCTCAACGAGGCCAGGGAGAGGGTCGGCGCAAAGCCACCGGCCTTGCCGTAGATCAACCAGGTCGTGCCGTTCGCACCGTTGTTGCTTGAACCCACGACGAAATCATCGACGCCGTCACCGTTGAAATCCCCGATGCCGTGAATGGCCTTGCCCAGTTCGTCGCTGGCGGCCATCCCGTTGATGACGAACCCCTGGGAGCCCGTGGTATTGTTGCTGCTCCAGTTGACCAGATCCAGGGTGGGCCCGAAACCGGCAACCCCGGCCTGGGTGCCGAACAACACGTAGACCTTGCCCGCATCGGTCGAGGTGGGGTCCGCCAACGGCGCACCGAGGGCGATATCGTCCCAACCGTCGCCGTTGACATCCCCGATGCCCGCCACCCCCGCTCCCAGGGTTTCGCCGGCACCCGACAGTTGCAAAGCGTTTGCACCATTACTTCCGTCCGTCGGCAAGGCGGAAAGGGTGACGGCCCCGCTGGAAAATGTCGATTTCCCGAAGATCAGATAGGCCGATGAGCCACCCGAGGCCCCGATGATGAAGTCGTCGTACCCGTCATGGTTGAAGTCTCCCGCTCCCGAAACGGAGAAGCCTGCCACGTTGTTGACCGCCCCGGTGAAGACGATGTGGCTGGCAGGCGAGCCCGCCGCCAGGGTGAGGGTCGTCGCGACGGTAGCGTTGCCGCCGAACAGAAGAATGGCCTGACCCTCATTGGTTCCGGCACTGGCGACGTTGGTATTGGGAGCCCCGATGAGGAGGTCGTCGAATCCGTCTCCGTTGACATCCCCCACCCCCGCCACCGACTTGCCGAAACCGGTGGTGCCGATTGAAGTGGTGATCTTGAAACCCTTGCTTCCGCTCAGGGTGGAGACGTTCATTCCCTCCGGGAAAGCGCCACCGTTGCCGAAGACTACGTAGACTGCCTCCTGACCGGGGGCCCCGAGAACGAAGTCATCGAAACCGTCTCCGTTGAAATCCCCCGCCGAGGAGGCGGACTGGCCGAGATAGGCATTTCCGGAATAGGCGTTTTTCAGAAGGAAGAATTGCTGGCGCGTACCTGGCGAGGCCGTCTTGTCCACATTGAGGTAGGTGGCGATGCCCTGACGGTCAATGCCATCCTGTACTTCCAGAATGGCGCCTTCTTGATAATAGTCGTGGTAGAGCAAACCATCGATGGTCTGACTGCCCAGGTAACTCCAGCCCGAGGCGGCCACAACGGCGTTACCGGATCCGCCGCGCACCTGCAAGGAGTGGGTGTTGGTGGCGATGCGCAGAACGTCCAGGGGGTTGATGCCCAGTTGAGCGGAGGTCGAATAGGTCAGGTCGATGGCTTCGATATTCTGCCAGAAGTGGTTGCCGTTCAGGTTCAGGTTGGTGGGCTCCATCCACTGCACCATATCCTTGCCGGAACCCCCATCGATATGGTCCATAATGGAATAGGCTTTCAGCAGGTCATCTCCGGAACCGCCGTAAAGCACGTCGAGTCCGCCCAGACCGTCGAGGCTGTCGTTACCGCCTCCGCCGATCAAGGAGTCCGAAATCCCGGCGGCTCCTGTCAGCGTCTCGCCGAGCGGAGTGCCGTGCCCCGTCACCGTACCGGTGAAATCGGTTCCGTACACCAGATAGGTGACCCCGACATCGAACACTCCGTTCACATCCTGGGTACGGGCTCCGATGAGGAAGTCCGAATAGCCGTCTCCATTGACATCTCCCGCCGCCGACAGAGTCGAACCGAAGTTGGAGTCGTTCTGCACATGGTGGAAGGTAAAACCGTTGTTGCCGTTCAGCGTATTGATGGAAAAAGAGGAGGTCCATCCGCTGGCGTTGCCGAACAACACATAGACCTTGCCACCCGCGTTGCCGGTATCGGAGGCGGAGGGGGCGCCGATGGCCACGTCGTCGTAGCCGTCGCCATTGATGTCGCCGACGCCGGCCACGGCCCAGCCAAAATCGTCCCCGTTGTCTTCCCCGGCGATGGCGAACCCGTTGCTGCCGTTCAGACCACTGGCCCCGACGTAGCTGGGACGGGACGCCCCACCAAACAGGAGATAGGCTTTGCCGGGTTTGGAGGCATCCATATAGGGCGCACCGAGGATAAAATCATCGTAGCCGTCGCCGTTGAAATCCCCTGCCGAGGAGACCGACAGGCCGGTGCTGTAACCCGCAGCCCCGTTGAAAGCCTTGGCGTAACTGTTGCTCAGCAGCGTGGACACGTTGCCCGCCAGGGAGTAGGGTCGGTCCCCCCCCAGAACCAGATAGGCCTGCCTACCGCCTCCCGTACTCGGGGCCCCGCCCACCAGGGCATCATCAAAGCCGTCACCGTTGAAATCGCCCGCCGAGGCCACGGCATAGCCCAATCCCTGACCCGCCGACTGCCCCTTGAAGTAAAAACCCGTCTGGCCGTTCAAACGAAAGAGATTGCTGACATCCATGCCCCCCGGACGCCCCATGACAAAGGCCACGGCTCCCGCCTTGTCGCTCCCCGATGACGGGGTGAAATTGGGCGAACCGATGATAAAATCGGCAAAGCCATCCCCGTTGAAATCGCCAGCCCCGGCCACGGCATCATAAAGGGAAAAAGCCGTCGAGGGCGATCCATCGGGAAAATGAAAGGAGCGACCGTTACTGCCCGACTCCAGGGTGACGGTCGCCGTCAGGGAGGTCAAACTGCTGAACAGATAGGCGTTGCCTTCGTCACTGGTGGCATGCGCACTCGAATTACCCGCTGCCATCAGCAACTCATCCCGACCATCCCCGTTGACATCCCCCACACCGGCCAGCCCGATTCCCATGCGCTCCGGCGGGTTGCTGCCATTGAGAACCTTGAAACCGCTGACCCCGTCGGCCAGAACGTCGTCCAGCGCTACGGAATGGCCATAGTCGCCGCTTTGTCCGAAGACAACGTAGACACTGCCGCCATACCCGGAATAGGTGTCCTGGACATAGTTGCTGTTGGGCACACCGATGGCGATGTCGTCGAAACCGTCGCCATTGATATCAAAACCGCCCGCCAGACCGATGCCGCTTGCGCCGTACTCCTGGGTTCCGGTGAAACGAACCGCGAATCCGTTGAGAAGATCCAGGGGACGCTCGATCGGAGAGGCATACGAAGAGGTCGCCACCGCCAGGGAAACCCACAGGCTGACACCCTCATAAAAGTAGACCCGATAGGTATCGTCCCCGGCGGAGCGCGTGCCCTCGTAGGAAAAGCTCCCGTTCAAAATCAAGGTGTCCGCCGCATCGCCGCGAATGGTCAGGGTGTTGTCGTTTTCCACCAGGGAGGCGATGTCGCGAGCGGAGAGGGTCAAGGTGTTGGCCCCGTATCCGGTAAGATCGAAACCTTCGATGCTGGCGAGCAAACCGACAGGGTGCAGCGCATCAAAGGCAATATCCAGATCGGAGATTCCCGGACGAAGGATATCAATCCCTTCGCCACCATCGATACGACTGGCATCGGCATAGTAGGCAACGGTATCGTCGCCGCTGCCGGCCCGAATGCTGTCGTCGCCACCTCCTCCGTCGATGATGTCATTGCCCTGTCCGGCGACGATGACATCACGAGTGCCGCCTTCCGTGAGGACATCGTTGCCGTCGGTCCCTTCGAGGGTGACCGCGAGGGAGAAGTTGTCCCCCCAGACAATCTGGGCGGAACCGGGAACCACCAGAGTCTGGGAAAGAGACACGCCCGTCGGCATGATCAGACCTTGATTCGGCAACCCCAGAAGCAGATCGTCGTAGCCATCGCCATCCAGATCCCCACCCTGGGAAGCCACATAGCCGAATCCGGTAGTCGTATCCGAGGGCAGAATGGTAAAACCATAAGGGGCCGTCAGATCGCTGGTCACCAGTTCGGCAGGAAAACCGTCCCCCCGTCCGTAGATCAGGTAACCCTCGGAATCGGTGTAAACGGCCATATTGTACGTGCCGAAATAGTCGGTAACGCTGATATCATAGCCATCGTTGCCCAGCACCAGCAGGTCGTCGTAGCCGTCGCCGTTGACATCACCGACACCGTTGACGGAGGGTTCGAAGCCCAGGGTGCGCCCGGCTTCGGTACGCATCATGAAGCCGTTGCTGCCGTCGAGGCTGGTGAGGTCAATGTTGGCGTCCAGCAGGGTCGAAGCGCCCCCGTACACCACGAAGGCTTCCAGAATCTTGTACCCGCCCTCCACGATGATGTGGCCCAGCGCCGAGTCGGTGAAGCCGTCGCCGTTGACATCACCCACCTGCCGGAAGAAGAGCCCTTCCGTGCCCGAAAGTCCGGTGATGGTGAAGCCATCGGTACCGTTGAAGCTCGATGCAATCAGGGAAGGCTGGACGGCGGCCCCGCCAAAAACCACGAAGGCCTTGCCGGGATCGGTAGCGGTATTGCCCGTCTTGCCGACACCGACCAGAAGGTCGGAATAGCCGTCGCCGTTGATGTCGGCGCCGGAAAGGACGTTGATATCCTGCAAGCTGGCGTCACCGACAAGGGTGAAGCCGTTGGAACCATTCAGACCGGCCAGGCTGGCATGATTGGCCAGGGGATCGGCATGGCCGAAAAGGACGTAGATGTTTCCGGTTCCCTGGCTGCCCCCGGAACCAACCGCCACATCGTCGTAACCGTCTCCGTTGAAGTCACCGATTCCGGCAACCGAACTGCCCAAACGCTCGTTGGCGGTCATGCCGATCAGCCCCGCCGCCCCCTCCCCGTCCAGCAGCGATGCGATTCCGGGATTGGTGGGGGAGAACGACTCCTGCCCGAAAACGATATAGGCCTGACCAACGTCGGTGAGGATGCCGTCGTCGGCATAGGGGGAACCCACGATCAGATCCATCAACCCGTCGGCATTGAAATCCCCGGCAGCGGCGACATTGCCGTCGAACCCGCCGGGGCTGGCACCGGAGAGTTGCATGCCAGCGCTGCCGTTGACCACTGAGGTATACCCGATGAGGGAGGAAAATCCCGCCGAAGAGCCGAACAGAACGTAGGCCGCCCCGTAGGAGTCCTCTGCGGAAAGCAGCATGTCGCCGTAGCCGTCCCCGTTGAAATCACCGAGATGGGCCACGGTCTCTCCGGCCCATTTGACGCCCGAGGTACCAGCGTAGGTGCTGGCCAGGGAGTAGGCCCGGGTGGAGAGATCGAGTACTCCCCCCAAAGAGACTTTGATGGTGACCGTGGCGCTGGAGGTGGCCCCGGTCGAATCCGATACGGTGTAGTCGAAGGAGGCATACCCCTCGAAATCGGTATCCGGCTGAAAGAGCAGGTGTCCGTTGCCGAGATGAATGGTCCCGTTGACGGCATTCGTGGCGGCAGTCACCGTCAGGGAGGTCAGCGGCGAACCCGTGGGCGAGGAGTCGTTGCTCAGAATGTCCGCAAAGGGAATCATCCGATAGCCGGTGGTACCCAGATCGAGATCCAGAGAGTCGTTGTTGGCCCGCAGGGTGCCGTCGGCCACATCCCCGAGATGGAGGTTGACCGTCGCCGTATCGGTGGCCCCCGCTTCATCGCTGACGGTGACCACAAACGAATCGGGGCCGAAATAGTTGGCCACCGGCGTATAGAGGAATTGCCCATCCGCGTCGATGGTGACGACGCCATGCAGGGCGGAGGTGGATACGGTGAAGGTGAGGGTATCGCCATCGTCCACGTCGGTGGCGACGAGTTGCCCGCTGACAGTGCTGTCTTCCAGCCCTGAAAAGGAGTAGGTCTCCTCATCGAAGAGAGGGGCATCGTTGACCCCGGAGATGACCATTACCGCCGTGCCGATGGCCCCCTGACCGCTCTGGTCCCAGACGGTGTAAAAAAAGGCGGTGGTCAGGGAATCCCCGGCGGCCAGATGGTCGAGTTCTCCGTCGGCGCTGTAGAGCAGGGAACCGTCCTGCAAAATGGTGAAGTGGCCCGGAACCTCGCTGAAGTCGAATCCTTCCGGATCAATGCTCAGGGTGGCCCCTTCCGGATCCTTGTCATTGGCCAGAAGTGAGGCGGCGGAGATGCTCCAGGCATCGTTCTGGTTTACCGTCACTTGGTCTGTACCGGAAAGGGGGGGCAGATTGGTCACCGTTATGACTTGTTTTACGTTCTCCGTAGCAGGATTGGTGTTTGTTTGTATAGATAGATTGATATTGGTTGATTTTGAGGAGTCAGATTGCGCAAACTGGAATGTAGTTATTTTAGAATCCGTTGCCGAGCCAGAATTGGATGAAGAAGAAAACTGTATTGTCGGATCAAATTGATCTGACAATTTAAATATTGACTTCGACAATAGACTGGATTGATCTGAATTACCGGCTCGGTCCGTTGACGATGTTGAGGTGCTGTTCTGGTTATTGGCGTTGTCGAGATCGTCAAGCCGATCCTGGGCCTCGCTCTTGCCCCCCTTGCCCTCCTCCGTGGTTTTCTCGTCGCCTTTTTTGGTATCCTCGGCTTTCGACTCTTTCGAATCCTCGGTTTTGGCGTCGGTTTTACCGCCCTTTTCGCCCTCCCCCTTCGGGGCCTCCCCGCCCTTCTCCGGCGCGTCGCCCTTCTTCTCCTCCCCGCCCTTCTTTTCGCCTTCCCGAGGCTGATCCTGCTGCTTCTCCTCCTGCTGCCGCTGGGTCTGCTCTTTCTCCTTGGCGGTGGACAGGCTCTTTTCGGAGACCTGACTCTGCAACCGGGCCATCAATCCGGGGGGAGCCTGGAAGGGAGCCTGAGGAGGTCCGCCGCCCAACTGCACGGCGGTGGCCTGGCCGGGTTGCAACAGGGTTACCGAGCCCTGGCCGAAGGCGTCGGCGATGTCCAACACACCTGCGGTATGCACCACCATGGTGCCACCGTTCTGGGCGACCTCGCCCTGCAGCTCGCTGCCCCGGATGCCGATGGTGGCGGAAGGGGTCTTGATGGTGGAGTGGCGCCCCTCCTTCAGGTGCGCCAACTGCCCGCTGGCGTAGCGGAACATGCCGGTCAGCACGGTGGCTTCGAACTTACCCAAGGCGGCGTCGGGCTGAAAACGGTACTCGTCGAGCAGGGCGCGGGCGTTTTCACCAACCTGGAAAATGGTGCCGTCCTTCATGACGAACTTGGCCAGGCTGTCCTCGGCGGTACGCACCAGATCCCCTTCCTGAATGGGATCCCCCTCGCGCAACAGCCGCACGATACCGTTTTTGCCCCGGGCCATGACCCGTCCCACCAGGGTCTGGGCCGTGCCCACCACGGGCCCCGCCTCCTCGCTGCCCGGAAACGGCATCGAACCGGCCAGCATCACCGGGCCTTGTTCCGGCAAGGCCAGCGCCTCGATGGTCTCGAAAGTCAAAGCGGAACCGTTTTCCAGAATCAGCGCGGGGGGATGGGCCTGGGCAAAATAGTCCTTGATGCGGATCTCTTCCCCGGAAGGATTGGTGATCACCAGATCGGCACCCGCCCGAACATATTCGCCTTCCAAAAGAAAGGAGGCGTTCGGCAGGAGCAGCGTGGCGCTTCCGTCCACCACGGACAGTTGGATCGATTTGGACCAGAGCTCTGGAAAGCCGCGGGTAATTTGGGTTTCCGACTTCGTCGAGATCATCCGGAGTTCCTCCTGTCAATCATGGTCACCTCTGTCTCCCGGCAAGCACGCAACATGCCAGTCGAGACCCTTGCAGTGTACCCCAATAATGCGTGATCCGGGATGGGGATTCATCAGGAAAGAGTGGATTTTTAGCTCCGAAAGGCTTTTTAAGCCATTCAGGTTACACCGGGCATGGACCCTTTGCTGGCCGGAAATCAGGAAATCCGTTGCACGACCCCCTCTTTGCCGTTGACCCTCACCCGCATGCCGTCGCGCACCCTCTCGAAAAGATGGCGCACCCCCATGACCGCCGGGATCCCCATCTCACGTGAAGTCACCGCGCCATGGGAGAGGGGCCCCCCACTCTCGGTGATCACTGCGGCGGCGCAATAAAAGAGGGGCGTCCAGGCCGGGCTGGTAGTACGGGCAACCAGAACCGCCCCTGGAGGGAACCGGGCAAAATCCGCTTCGCCCGTCACGATACAGACCGGCCCCTCCGCTACACCCGGACTGCCGGGCAACCCTCGGAGCAGGTCACCGTTTTCTGTCACGGGTTCTACCGGCGCGGCACCATCCGGATCCCAGACCGGAGAATGCTGCCTGGCTTCCAAGTAGGCGTTTTTGTTGACTTGAATCGTCCGGGAGAGGGCCGCCCAGAGGAGTGGATCGTTGCGCTCCACAGCCTGGTCGAGATCGCAAAAAGGCGCAAAAAAGATCTCCATGGGATCGGCAATCACCCCCAGATCGACCAGACGCCTTCCCAGTTCCCTAAGGCCCTTGCGAAATGGCAGGGTGATGCGAGTGGTCTGATAATGTTCCAGATCGTCCAGCGTGGTATAGGCCCGGGTCAGGCGCACCATTTCCATGGCGAAAAAGCGGAGATCTTCCGGAAAGGCCGCCAGAAGCCTGGCTTCCGCCTGCAACATCTCAATCCGGGCCGTGCGTTCCCGTTCCCGGGGTGTCTGTTCCGGCGGGTTGTGGAGTATCAGACGCAGTTGGTCCAGGACAAACCAGGGGGCCTCCAGCCAGGTCGGATGATAGGGATCAAAATCGATCTCTCGGTGTCCGTGATCGCTCAACACTTTTTCAAACGCCTGCCCGAAGCGGGCAAAACGTTGCAGCAAACCCCCTTCGAGCAATTTTCGGGAGGAGACTTCGGATAATTCCCTGACCAGCTCCGGATCGTTTCGGGCCAGTGCGGCCAGTTGAAAAAGCTCCCGATTGATCATGCCGGTTTTGGTATCGCAGTGGGCCAGAAGGGCATCGAAAAGGTTCCGCCCCTCCTCCCCGAAAACCATTTCCAGAAGATGATGCATAAGACGATAGAGGCTACCCTGGGTGATCGATATGGCAATATTTGGCAGAAAATAGTCCGATCCGAGCTGCCGAACCCGCAGCACAAAATCCCAGACATCCTTCAGCGGACGATCTGCCAACGGCTCGGAAAGCAACATGCCGATACCGATCAGGTAATGGTCCAAATCCCGAGCCCAATGCACCGGCAACTCCTGAACCCAGGCGTATTGCCGACGCATTACCGGGATGGCTTGACGCAAGTCGTCGAAACTCCGTGGCGCCATCACCGAACGTCCGGCATACAGGCGCACGGCATTCTGGTTTCCATACACATAACAACCGTGCAAAGCGAACCACTTCCCCGAAAACGGGGGAAAGCCCATCCGGGAGAAGGAGTCGTTCAACGAACGATGGAAGCCCTCTTCCACCAGATCCCAGGTCAACGGTGTTATCACGTTGGGAAAACGTTCCGCCGATTCATCCCGGGTCCAGTGGGGAGCAATGGTGGTGACGGGACGGGCCTGCAACAGATAAAGTTCCCCACCGCTGTAGCCCCACTCGATATCCTGGGGAAAACCCGCCCGGGCCTCAACCCGACACAACAGACTTCCGAGCTGCTGCAAGGCCTCATCGTTCAGACAAGGCCCCCCGGCGCTTTCCGGTGGAACACAACACGATGTCGTGCCCCTCTCAGCGGCAACAACCATATGGGTTTTCAGGGCCACCCGACGTTCGATGACATGGAGACTCCGCTTGTCCAGTACAAAATGGTCAACCTGGGCCTCCCCGCCAACCACGGATTCACCCAATCCGAAGTTGGCATCGATCACCAGATGGTCCAGATTGGAGGAGACCGGATCCAGACTGAAGCCGACACCAGCCACCTCGCAAAACACCAGACGCTGCACCACTACCGCCATGCTGGCTTCCAGCTGGCCGAAGCCGCGTTCCCGGCGGTAGGCGATAGCTCGGGGATTCCACAAGGAGATCCAGCAAGCCTTGATTTTAGCCAAAATCTCTTCGGCGCCCCGACAATTGAGGAAGGTATCATGGGCTCCGGCAAAGGCCGCCTGATGCAAATCTTCCAGCGTCGCCGAGGAGCGAACCGAAAAGGGGGCAACCTCCAACTCCCCCTGCAAAACCGCCGTCACTTCATCGACCAGGCCACCGGGCAGCACCCGCTCCCGGAGGTGCGCCCGGATGCGGTCGGCCACTCGCGACACCTCTTCGGGGGTAGCTCCCCGCGGCAGGCTTTCCAGTGCGCGGAGCAAGTCGGCGGAATCTCCAAGAAAATCGATATAGGCCGTGCTGCGCACGATAAAGCCATCCGGAACCGAAAACCCCCAAAGGCGTAACCGGGCCAGACTGGCACCCTTGCCACCCGACAGCTCCGGAGAGGTGGCCTCCGCATCATCCAGCTTCAGCAGGTAGGACATGTTCAACCCCTTTCGATGGAAGCCATTGTGGAAAATGCCAGGCGCAAACAGAGGAAAGCCAGGAGGAATCCGGCCAGAACATCAACCAGATAGTGGTAGCGTAACAACAACGTGGACAACCAGAGCCCGACGCAGGGCAGGAGGTAGAGCCGATAGCGCCAGGGCTTGCAGCGCCGGTCAAAGAAGAGCAGGTAAGCCGATACCGCACAATGCAGGCTCGGAAAAACATCCACCCCGTTGCTGCCCTGGGAAACCATGGCGTCGTTTACCCGGGTAAGCCAGCCGCCCTGCACGGGCAAGGTGAAGTGATCCGCCAAAGCCAGCCAGGGGCCTGCAGCCGGAATAACCAGATAACCTAAAAATCCCGCAGCGTAGAGAACAAAGAGGCCCGAATAGAAACGGACAGCCCTGTCCGCATCCTCAAAAAGATAATATATAAAACTGAATAGTAGATATGGAAAAAATAACAAATAGAAAAAACTGAACAGGTCCGCCACGAGCGGAGGGGTCCAACCCTGCAACAGAAGAGAGGGCGTTTCCCCGAGCAAAAAGCGGTCGATGCCTTGCAGCAGATCATCCTGGCGGGTGGGATGCAATAGCGGCACGGCGCTACGCAGTTGCTGGAAGGCCACGTTCATGGCCAACGGGTAGTACAGCAGTCGCAATCGCAAGACCCAAGGGGTGGCGCGGAGACGGGTTTGCCAATAAACCAATGCGGCAAAAAGGCTCAACAGAAAAAATACCTGCGTATCCCTGGAGCCAATCCCGGCAACGGGCAACAGCAGCAGAAACATCACCAACAGATAGCCACCGAAAGCGATTTCCGGCAACAGCGGCTTGCCCAGGCCGGTAACGTGCCCCGGGGCGATCACGAGCCCACTCCATGAGAGTCACAAACAGCGGTTTTTCGCAAAACCTTGGCAACCGCGTCGAACGGGGCAGACCCGACAGGGCAAAAAAGGGCATTAAAGAGGGCAATTCCGGAACGCAGGCTTTTCGGAACAACCCTCAAACCGATACAGGTGAGCAGCAAATAGCCGCACGACAGTGCCGGTCCTGCCGTGGTTAAGGAAACCCCCAGCCAGATCAAACCCCACGAGAGCAAAACAGGAACGCCGATCAGGATGCGCCATAAAGCCACCACGTTTTGGCCGTCCGGAAGGTATTTCCCGGCCAGAAATACCGCCACGACAGGCCCGATATTGCAACACACCGCCAACAGAGCCGTAGGCGCCGTCAGGCAAAAACAGACCACGGTTCGAAGAAGCCCCCGCTCGGGATAGAGAGGAATATTCCGATAACGCAGATGAATACGCCCTTTTACCGCTTCGAAAAGAGTGGACCACCGTTCTGACAGAGGTGGCGGCAACCCCTCCTCCCAGGCTTTGAGATAACCGAAAAAACTGTCTTTATTGATGTCTGCGGCCAGAAAAGCCATTCGTTCGACATCCTGTTGAACACCGGCATCGGCGAAATTAACCCCCACCTCACCCAAGGCCTCTGTTATGCGGCGTTTGCAATACACCACCCGGGAAGATGCGGACATCCCGGCTGTCTCCTCAGCAAGGGGAATGGTTGGACCGATAACCACTTCCACGGAGCTGCCAAAACACCAGGCACAATCGTAATGAATGCCCAGGGGAATCAGGCGGAGCGGTATCCCCTGCTCCACGCAACGGACAGCTAGCCGGGCCGCGCCGGAGTGAAAGGGGAGATGACGGGGTCCCAAGTCGCTGGTTCCCTCCGGGAAGATGGCCAGGCGCCTCCCTTCCCGGAGATGGTTCAGAGCCAAATCCATGGCGGCTTGATTGATGGCACGACTCTCCCCTCCGGAGGGGGAATCGTTTGCCCGCACCACTTCGATGCCCCGAAACAATAACCGCCCCAAAAGGGAACGCCGCAATTGGGTGGATATCAGAAAGGTGGGCGAATCGACCGCTGCGTGATAGACAAAACCATCCACCGCTCCGTTACGATGCAAGGCGGTAAACAGGATCGGAAAAGACAGGTCAGGAATCCGTCCGGGACGAACGGTCAATTTTCGATAATACAAACAGATCGCCAAACGATAAATAATGTTTTGAATTTTATTTAATTCCAATTCTAGATCAATAATGCAATAATATGCGCATCATCCCCCTCTTCCATT
>JADGAQ010000036.1 GCA_015231925.1 Magnetococcales bacterium | reverse complement strand
GACCCGTTGGGGGGGATAATCCCCCCCAAACCCCCGTATACCTGAACAGATACCGCCTTTCAATATGTTGCCTCTAAAGTATCAAAAAAAGGAAATGTTCTGTCCTTTGCCGTTTTCTGTTGACTGGAATCGAAGGAAGTGATCTATCCCGCCGCAGGAGTTGCTCTTTTCGCTACTTCAAGGCGTTCATGGTGTGCGATGCAGACATTCTGGGTTTTGTTTTGCCCGGAACGTCTGCTGCGAACATGCAAATCGCGCCACAGCATGCTGGCAACAGGCACCGGGAGGGACATCATGTCGCGTCGGTTGATGGTCACGCCCTGGCGCTGCGTGGCAGCCGAGCCACCCCGGCGTTTTTCCATCCAGCGCCGCAGTCCCAGCTCCCAGAGGGTCAGGGCCTGAAGCGCCGTGCTTTTGCCGCTGTTGTTGGGGCCGATCAGCACGACGCAGGCATCCAAATCGATCTCCGCCTCTTCAAACCGCTTGAAGTTTCGCATGATCAACTTGGTCAGCATTTCAGACTCCTCGTTGGGGAAAGGCTCTGAAAACGACTGGCGGGGGGGCGGGCGACGACCCGCCCCCCGAAAGGGCTACTGCACGGGAATCGGCTTGTTGCCGGTCGCGGGGGGGGCTTCCGGGGCGGGTTGGGCTTCGCCTTTGGCGGGAACGGGGGTGGCCTCGGCGGCGGGCTTCGCCGTGCCGTCGGCGGGAGCGGCGGCGGCCGGGGCTTCCATCACCGAGGTCGTGGGGGCCTTGGCGTTGGAGTAGAAGGCCAGGGAGAGGCTGGTCAACATGAAGGCGGTAGCCAAGCCGGCCGTCACCTTGCCCAGAAAGCTCCCGGAGCCCCGAGCGCCGAAAAGGCTTTGCGATGTGCCGCCGAAGGCCGCGCCCATGTCCGCCCCACTGCCCTTCTGCAGCAGTACCACGGAGATCAACAGAACCGAAACCAGTACATGCACCACTGCCAAAATCAACGTCATGAAACAACACTCCTACCGGATCAGGACCGGTTCCTTGGGATTGGAAACGGCATCGATGATGGCCAGAAATTCCGCCGCCTTCAGCGAGGCGCCGCCGACGAGACCGCCGTCCACGTCGGGTTGGGCGAAGATGGCGGCGGCGTTTTGCGGTTTCAGGGAGCCGCCGTAGAGAATGCGCATGCGACCGCCCAGCTCCTCGCCCAGAGTGTCGGAGAGGCGTTGCCGCAGAAAGCGATGCACCTCCTGAACCTGCTCCGGGGTGGCGTTGTGGCCCGTACCGATGGCCCAGACGGGTTCATAGGCCAGCACCATCTGCTGCCTGGCGGGTTGCGGGCCTTCCGGAATGGCGGTCAACAGGGCTTGCAACTGGGCGTCCACCACGTCGAGGGTGCGTCCCTCCTCCCGGTCGGCCAGATTCTCCCCCAGACAGGCGATGGGAATGAGCCCGTCGCGAAAAGCGGCTTCCAGTTTCCGGGCGATCAGAGCGTCGCTCTCGCCGAAATGGATGCGTCGCTCGGAGTGTCCCAGGATGACATAGCGGCACCCGACGTTGCGCAACATCAGACCGCAAATCTCTCCCGTGAAGGCTCCGCCGGGTTCCGGGGACATGTTCTGCGCCCCCAGTTTCAGGGAAGAGGAAGAGGGGGCGTGCAGGGCGTACAGGGCGGTGAACGGGGGACACAGCACCACTTCACAGAGCAGTTGCCGGTTTTCGCGCTCCATCAGGCCTTCGAGGATCTCCTGGGCAAGCTCCTGCGCGGTCTCGATGAGACCGTTCATCTTCCAATTGCCCACCACCATAGCCCGGCGTTTCATGACCGACCGATCCTCCCCAAGGGAGCCAGAGACACTTGTCGCCTCGGAGTCCGTTGGCATGGACCCCAACCTTTGCATTTTAGGTGGAAAACGGGGTCAGTCAATGATGAATTGGCCAAAAATCGCTCAGTGTGCGTCGAATCCCGGCAGGGAAAACCAGAAGCGGCTGCCCTGCCCCGGTTTGGAATCCACGCCGATCTGCCCGCCGTGGGCTTCGACGATTTCCCGGCAGACGGATAGCCCCAGTCCGGAGCCGCTCCCACCGATGCCGGGAACCCGGAAGAATTTGTCGAAGATGCGCTGCTGGAACTCCTCGGGAATTCCCGGACCCGAATCGCTGACCTCGACAAGGAGCCGGCTGCCCTCGCAACGCGCGCCGAGAGTCACCTGGCCGCCGCTGCCGGAGTAGCGCAGGGCGTTGGAAATCAGGTTGGTCAGCACCAGTCCGAGGCGCTCCCCGTCTGCCAGCACCTCTCCGGCGGGCAGGGCGGAGCGCTGCAGTATCAGCTCCATGCCCTGGTTGTGAGCCAGATCGGCAAGGCGTTGCCAGGCCACCTCCAGAAGCTCCCGGATGTTAACCGGCTCCCGTTTCATCAGCCATTTCCCCGACTCGATGCGAGAGATGTCGAGCAGATCGTCCACGATGGTTTGCAGTCGCTGGCAATCCTCGCCCGCGCCTTCCAGCAACTGGGTTTGGGTGTCGTTCAGTTCCCCCACCGAGCCGTGGTGACACAGGTGGATGGCCATGTGCAGGGAGGTCAGCGGGGTTCTCAATTCGTGGGCCACGGTGGCCACCAGGTCGTTGCGCAGCTCCATGAAGCGGCGCATGCGGGAGACATCCTGCAACACCAGCGTGGCGCCGGCCAGACCCTGATCACCCAGCAGCGGCACGGCGCGAATCAGGAACCAGGTGGTTCCGCTCTCCAACGGCAGAGGGATGGCCTCGTTGAAGCTGGTCGGCAGCCAGGCGCCTTTTCCGGAGAGGAGATGGGCCAGTACCTGGACCAGATATCCCGTCAGGGAACCGGGCCAGGCCATCTCGCGAACCGTGCGCCCCGGCTCGGGCAGGGTGCCGAAGAGTTCGCGTCCCACCCGATTGATGGCCAGCAACCTCCCCTCCCCGTCCACCACCAGAACCGGGTCCGGCAGGCTGTCGATGGTGGCGCGGGCGGTCTGCTGGGCCTGATGCAGCTCCTGGAGGGAGTCCTGACGCAGACGATGCAACTGGCTGCTCATCAGATTGAACTCCCGGGAGAGCAGACCGACCTCGTCGTTGCTGCCGACAGGCACCCGAACCGGATCCCCCTGCCCCACCCGCTGAACCGCCAGGGTCAGAATCGACAGCGGACGCAGCAGCCAGCGCACCAGCAACAGCGAGAGCAGCAGGGCCGAGAGAATGGCCAGAAAGGTGGAAACCGACATGAGGATTTCCAATCGTTCGGCCATGCGATGCACGTTGTCGCTCTTTTCGACCATGGCGTGGCGGTTCAGGGTGACCACCTCCTCCAGGAGTTGTTTGAGGGTGTCGAAACGGGCTTCCATCCGATCGAAGGCGCTGTTTTTTTCCGTACCCGGAGCAGCCTCCACAAAGCGGTCCAAATCGCTGAGGTAGTCGTTCCATGAGGTTCTGAGCCGGGCCAGCAGCTCCACCTCCCCCGACTCGGTGGGATGGTGGGCCACATCGGCCATTTCCCGGTCGAAGACCTCCTTCAGGGTCCGCTTTTGGCCGACCAGATCGATCTCCCTGCCGGTGAGACGCATCAACGAGGAGGCGTGAAGCCTTTCCACCACGTCATCCATCTCCTGCAGGGCGATGACATCGACGAAGTTGTCGTGCAGCAGACCGCTGGCGTACTGACCCAGGTGTCCGACGGTCATCATGCCCAGGAAACCGATGGCGAAGAGGGCCACGACCAGGGGCAACTGGCTGCCGATGAGTTTGGTCTGCAGTCTCATGGCGGCGGTTCCTGTGGGGAAAAGAGGTGCAGATGCAGTCCCTTGGCTTCCTGAACCAGTCGTTTGAGGTCTCCCGATCCGGACCACCAGCGATCCACCACCGGGCGGCAGAGGAGCAGGTGTCCCACCTCGTGGGAGTGGGCGAAGTCGAGCAGGGTGACCACCTCGTCCCGGCTTTCGAGGGTGACCAGTTCCGCCCCCATCTCACCGGCCAGGACGCGCTGTTCCCGAAGGGCCCGCTCCTCCGGGCCGGAGATCTCCCCGGCGTCTCCGGTCAGCAGATGCAGCCAGAACCAGGGTCGGTCCAGGCGGGAGGCCAGATGCCAGCCATGTTTCAGCAGCAGGGTGGAGGCGGGAAAATGGGCGCTGGTGCAGACCAGGATACGGTTGCCGACCACGGTTTGGTCCGGAATGAACAGGGGCGCGGGCGTGGCATGATTCTGCCGTTGGCGACTCAGATGGTCTGCGGCGTGGCGCATGGCCAGCAACCTCAAGGCCGAAAGATTCTCCTGTCGGGCGAAGAGAGCTCGTTCGAAGGAAGTAGGGTGCCATTCCCGGAAGAAGTCTTCCTGTCGCAACCGGTACCAGAGGATCGACTCGTCCAGGTCCGACAGATGGATGCGCTCCACCTGAACCATGAACGAGTCCGGCAGGGCATGTCGCGGCAGGGAACCCGCCAGGGGGCGAATCGCCTCCCCCAGACTGGCGATCTGGTAGATGTTGCAGGAGGTGAGGACGTCGATGCCGGCCTGCAGAATTTCCTGAATATCCTGATAGCGGAAGCGGTTGCCGAACAGCGGCGGATTGACGTGGCAGGCGTTATCGACGATCACCGACCGGGGCTTGCGCCGCAGAATGCCGTGGAGATCCAGTTCCGCGACGGAGACGTTGCGATGCGCCACCAGCAGGGGGGGGATTTGTTCGAGGCTGTCGGGACAGGGGGAGATGGGAAAGCCCGCCACGCAATCAATGCCCTGAGCCTTCAAATGGGCGGCCCGGGTCAGCATGGCTCCGGTTTTGCCCAGGCCCGGAGCGTATCCCAGAAAAAGGTGCAATCGCCCTGTAGGGCGTTTCACCTCTGCGAGCATCGCCTCGACGCCGGGCTGTGCCATGGCCATCTTCCTTTCCACGGGGGCGGATCAGCTCGCCTCCCCCTGATAGCGTTTGCGTTTGCGCCACAAGGTCGAGACATCGAGACCGAGTATGGCGGCGGCCTCCTCCAAGGTCTGGCTGCTGGCGATGACCCGCAAAATGTGCTCCCGTTCGATGCTTTCCAGGGTGTGCAACCCGCCCAACTGGGGCATGGCGATATGGCTCAGTTCGGCGATTCGGGAGGGGAAGGCCTCCGGTTCGATGAGGGGGGATGGCCAGATGATGGCGGCTCGTTCCATGACGTTTTTCAGTTCGCGGATGTTGCCGGGCCAGGCATAAGCCAGCAGGGCGTTTTCGGCGGGAGGGGAGAGTTCCGGCGTGGGCCGGCCTTCGGAGCGGGCGAAGAATTCCAGGAAGCGGTAGGCCAGTGGCAGGATATCCTCCCGGCGCTGCCGCAGAGGCGGCACCACGATTTCGATGACGTTGATGCGGAAAAAGAGGTCCTCCCGAAACCGCCCCTGGGTGATATCCTCCTCCAGATTGCGGTTGGTTGCGGCGATGAGTCGGACATTGGCTTTGCGGGTGCGATTCTCGCCGACTCTCTCAAACTCTTTATCCTGCAAAAAGCGCAACAATTTTGCTTGAAGGGATGTTGGGATTTCTCCCAGTTCATCGAGGAAGACGGTGCCGCCTTCCGCCACCTCCACCCTCCCCTCCTGGTCCCGCACCGCCCCGGTGAAAGCGCCCCGCACATGACCGAAGAGTTCGCTGGCCAGCAGATCCGCCGACAGGGTGGGACAGTTGACCACCACGAAGGGATGGGCGGCGCGTTTGCTCCAGGAGTGGATGAAACGGGCCAACACCCCCTTGCCGGTGCCGTTTTCGCCACGTAGCAGAATGGCGGCATCGGATTGAGCCGCCCGTTGCGCCGTGACGAAGACCGGACGCATGACGGCGGACTGGGTGGACAGTTCCACTTCGGGAGAGGTCTCCCGCAGCATGGCTTCCAGTTCCTGAACCCGTTGTTCCAGCACCCGCCGCCGACTCAGTCGCTCCACGATGGCGCGGATTTGGGCCGGATTGAAGGGTTTGGGCAGGTAGTCCGCAGCCCCGCGTTTGATGGCGTCCACGGCGGTTTCGAAAGTGGCGTAGGCCGTGATGACCACGATGGAGAGCATGGGACGTTCCACGAGCAGACGCGGAATCAGGTCGAGCCCGTTGCCCGCTCCCAGGCGCAGATCGACAAAGGCCATATCGAAGTGGCTTTGCCGCGCAGCCAGCAGGGCAGTCTCCTCATTGGCCGCTTCCGCCACTTCGCAACCCATCTCCCTGAGACAAACGCCCAGGGTCAGACGGATGTTTTTTTCATCATCCACAATCAGTATCTTGGCCGGAATCTTCTCCAGCCTTGCTCCCTCTTGGGCCATGGTCCGTCTCCTTCCGTTTCATCCCCGTCCGGTTCGGATGCCACCGGGAAAGACTACCAGCACGAAGGGCCGTTGCTGCCCGAGGCACCCTTGGCGTTTCCTTTGCTGTTGTAGGTCAAAACAGCGCAGAGAGTATCCCCATTCTGCTCTTCTTGGGGTTGGGCGGCCAGGGTGTAGAAGGTTCCGTCCCCATCGGTGAGGAGAAGTTTGTAAAAGCCTCTGGGTGAGTTGACGGCAAAATCGCGAACGTTTTCGTATCCAAGCTCCCCCAGAGATGTAGCATATTTTTGGTGTAACTGAAAATATTCCCCCTGTTTCGAGATGATGACCTGGAGTCCATCCCGGCCATCCGCGCGATTTTGCACCAGCAGGAAATTGGGATACTCATACAAGGCGATGCCGCCCAGAATGATCAAGATTACCGTGAAATACCAGAAGAGGCTTCCCTCTCCCTCTGTTTCGCCATAGGCAATTCTGGATTCACTTTGGCTGGGGTTGCTGGCAATCATGGCAATGCGTCCCTGATCCGAAAGGTTGATGCGGATGTTTCGTTTGCCGAGAGGCTCAATCGAACCACTTCTTTTTCTTGAAGATGAAATAGCTGACCCCCAGCACGAGGATCAGAAAGGCCACCTCCAGAAAGAAGCCGTAGACGTGGTCCGTTCCCGCCTGGAAGGGAATGCCTTCCACATTGGTGCCAAGCAGGCTGGTAATGGCGTTCATCGGCATCAGATAGGCCGTGAAGACGGCCACGATCTTCATGGTTTCGTTCAGCTTGACATTCTGGTTGGCGGTAATCTCATCCTGCATGAGGACCGCGCGCTCACGGGTGGAGTCGAGATCGCCGATCTGGTGGTGCAGGCGTCCCTGGATCTCCTGCAGCAACTGCCGGTTGGACTCGTTGATCCAGGCGCGGCGTTGCTGCAATACGCTCAAGGCTTCGTGCTGCGGCACCAGTTGCCGCCGCAGGATGATCAGGCGGTGACGCAGCGCCACCAGTTCCTGTTGCAATTGGGCATGGGGATCCAGCAGGATGGTGTCCTCCAGATCGTCCACGTCGCGCCCGAGTTTCAAAACCAGCGGCTCCAGTCGGGCGATGATGCGCTGAATGGCGTGACCCAGGATCTCACCCGGATTGACGGGACCATCCCCGATCTGCAGGCTGCCGCGCACATCCTCGAAGCTGTGGGTGGGCGCGGAGCGCAGTGCAATCAGGCGATTGGCGTCGATCCAGATGTTGATGCCGGTCAGTTCGTCTTCCGGGCCCTGTCGCGCCTGATTCATGCCGAGCAGGGTGAGAAGGCTCCCCTGGCGAAAGGTCACGCAATTGGGGCGGTTGTTGTTGGAAAGCAGGGTTTCCACCGCCTCCGGGGGCAAACCGCTCTCGCGGCGCAGCCAGCGTTGCGTCTCCCCGCCGCTGGGGCGTCCGACCAGCCAGAGGATGCCTTGTTCGGGTTTCCAGTCGGCCACCTCTTTCCAGCCGACCTCCCGGCCTCCCCCCTTGCCATCCAGGATATAGGCGTATACGGGGCATGTGTTGCTCACCATGGCTCACACTCCCAGGACGAAGGTGGCGATAACAAAATAGTTGAGCACCCCGATGATATCGAGAATCGTGGTGAGGATGCGACCGGAGATCATGCCGGGGTTGGCGCGCAGGCGTTCGGAGAGCATGGACAGCACCAGGGCGATGAAAGCGCCGAAGAGCATGTTGAGCAGCACGGTGACCCCCACCACCTTTCCCAGAAGGGGATCCTTGAACAGGAACCAGGCTGTCAGACCGCCGACCAGGCCGTTGATGCAGCCCAAAACCAGACCGATGCCCAGTTCGGTGCCGAACAGGCCGGCGATCTGGCCCATGCGGGATCCCTTGGCGGTCAGGCCGTGAGCGGCCACGGTGGCTGTGGCCGTGCCGACCGATCCGGCCATATTCATCACCAGGGGAATGAAGGCGGCCAGGGCCATCTTGTGGCCCAGCAGGCTGCCGAAGAGGTCGATCACCCCGCTGGCCAGCAGGCCGCCCCCAAGGGCGGCCAACAGCCAGGGCAGGCGCAATTTCAGCGTTTTCATGAACGATTGCTGCGCCACCTCGGGCGGGGCGTTGGCCGACATCTTCAAGACATCTTCGGTGATGTCCTGTTCCAGGGTGGAGATGATGTCGTCCACGGTGACCACCCCCACCAGGACATCCATATCGTCCACCACGGGCACACCCAGGAGCCGGTAGTGTTTGACCATGTCGGCCACATCGGTGCTGGGGGTGTTGGTCAACACCTTGATGGTGCGGGAGTTCATGATTTCCGCCAGGGTTTTCGAGGGGTCGTTGAGAATCAGCTGGCGCAGTGAGCTGACCCCGATCAGGCGGCGTTTGTCGTCCACAATGTAGAGGTAGAAGACCATTTCGAAGTAGGGCAGACTGCGCACCGCCTCGATGGCGGCGCCGACCGTGGTATCCGCCGTCAGAGCGAAGAAGTCGGAGGTCATCAGACCCCCGGCGGTGTCGGAGTCGTATTGCAGCAGGTCTTCCACCTCCCGCATGCGCTCCTCGTCCAGGCCGCCCATGAAGCGTTTGGCCAGCTTGCTGTCGAGTTGCCCGATGATGTCGGCACGATCATCCGGAGGCAGCTCTTCCAGGATGGGAATCAGTTTGTCGGGGGAAAAATCCTGCATCAGGTGGTTGCGAAGCTCCGCACCCATGTGTTTCAGTGTGCTGGCCGCCAGTCCGTGGGAGGGAATCAGGAAAAAGATCTTGCTGGCCTCCTCCTCGGGATATCCGTCCAGGATGCGGGCCAGATCGGAGGGAAAGAGTCGGGACAGCACCTTTTGCAAGGCGGTATGGGACTGTTTGCGAAACAGTCGGCTGATGGTTTCCGCGTAGTCTTGCGAAGCCAGGCTGTTGCTTCCCCGGGAACCGGGAAATTCGGCGTGAATGGCGGCCATGGTTGACTCCCTTTTACACAAAGAGCAGTAGACCGGTCCCTGTGGACCGGCTGTAGCGTATTCCGGGTGATATTTAGCGGCGGAAGGGTGTCGGAAAGGACAAATACCCCGGTGACGACAGGCAACTGCGCAGTCTTATCCCGGAGGATTGATTTGCCCTGGAAAAACGATGGACAACCGATGAGGCGATACGCATACCGAAAACTCCCGCTGGGTGAGGAGAGGGTTTGCGGCTGCGATCTGTGACAAAGGGGGAATCCCCGCCCGAAGGTCGGGGTGGAGTGCCGAACCTAGCGGAACTGGGGAGGCTTGCCCCCGTCGGAGACGGGCAGGCCGCGACATGGTTTGTGACGACTGTGAGCGTCCATAAAAGGTTCGAGACTCCTGCCTCGGTTTTGGTGACGAACCCGAACCACGATGGGGTTCAGGGTTCCTGTTTGATCGACAATTTAGCAAATCACGGACCATAGTGTAAACGAAAAAACTGCCGTAAAATCAATTAAACTCCGTAATGCAAAAGGGATGATGTCTGCATTATGCAAACCGGAGCGTGAAGTGCAATGGATTCTGCAATGGGGGCGTGGCATGGGGCATGGGGGCAAGGACCATCTGGAAGCAAACGGCGCTTTGGTGAGACAACGTTGGCCCGAGGTGTGGCGCGGTTTGCCGGGGACAACTCCGCTCCATGGCTGGGAAGGCCCGGCCTCGACGGGGGTTCCCCTGCTCGAAGGGCGGCGTTTGTGCAGCCTCAACCATCGTGGGCAGGAGGCGCGTCGACAGGCGGCCACCATTCCCACGGAGGCCACGCTGGCCTGGGTTTACGGCCTGGGTTGCGGCGAACTGCCCCGGCTGCTGTTGAAGCGCAAAACCTTGCAGCAATTGACCGTGGTCTTGACCGATGCCGCCCTCTCACGCCTCTCCCTGAGCTGTTTCGACCATCGGGACTGGCTGAAGGATGGCCGGGTGGTGCTGCAAACCGCCGCCGAACACGGCGAGGGTCTGCGGCAGCCGTTTGCGGTCGTTCCTTTCGACGTGCAAAACGCACTGCCGGGTGCGGAGGGCGAGTCCTTGCGCCGTCGTTTGCAGTTCGAACTGGATGCCGCCATTCTCAATCAGGACCATCGCCGTCTGCCCTGGTTGCAAGCCCATATCACCGAGAACGCTCCCTTTCTGCAGCGGGACGGCGATGTGGGGGAGCTGGCCGGGCGCTGGCGGGGTCAAACCGTGCTGGTCGCCGCGGCCGGTCCCACCCTTTCCGATCACTTCGGGGCGATTGCTGCGGGGCGTCATCCCCTGCTGGTCGTGGGCGCGGCCCTCAAGCCACTTTTGGCGGCGGGTCTGCTTCCCGATGTGGTGGTCAGCCTCGATCCCGCGCCGATCACGGTGCAGCATTTCTGCACCGACCTGAGTCGTTTGCAGCAAACTCTGCTGGTCTACTTCCCCGCCACCCCGCCCCGGATCGTGGCCGACTGGCCGGGGCTCCGGCTGCAGGCTTGTTCCGAGAGCCTTCTCTACCGGGAATACTGCACCGCAAAACCCTCCTGCACCCGCCTGTTCAGCAGTGGCACCGTGACCCACGCCGTGGCTGATCTGGCCCTGTTGGGCGGGGCCGGGCGCATCTGTTTTCTGGGGGCCGACTTCGCCTTTCCCGGCGGGGCCAGCCATGTGGCGGGAACAGCCCATCGGCAGACGGCACCGACTGTCGGTCAGGAGAGTCTGCTCGATGGATTCGGTCAGCCGGTGGCCACCCTGCCCTCTCTGAAAAGCTACCTGCATGACCTCGAAGGTTTGGTGAAACGGCATCCGGAGGTCGAGTGGTTCCAGGCCAGCCGGCGCGGCGCGGCCATCTCCGGCTGCCGTTTCACGGAGGGCAGCGATTTGGAGGCTTTGCTGACCCTGCCGTTCCAGGCTGTGGAGCAGCCTGCGGAGCAGCGGCTGATTCAGGCCCGGGAGAAGGCCCGTCAGGGGCTTTGGTCCGAAGTGGAACCGTTGTTGGGCGCGGTGGGGGATGAGTTGCCGGAGATCGGCTTGCTGCGGGCCATGGCCCGTTTGCGCACCGGAGCGTGGCAGGCGGCTTTGAGCCTTGCGCAGACGATGCAGGAGCGTGTTTCGACGGATGCCGTGCGGCGAATCCGCCTGCTGGCCATCCGGGGCGAGGCCTTGCAATATCTGCAGGAGACGGCCGGCTCCCCGCCTTTGTTGGAAATGGCCATGGATTTGGCCAGGGCTGCGGGTTTGGGGGAGGAAGAGGCTTTTGTGGCGGCGAGTCAGGCCCGTTGTCTGCGCCATCGGGGTCAGTTGCAGCCGGCCTGCCAGCTTTGGCGGGAGGCGATCGAGCTGACCGGATCGGAGACGGAACGGGCCTTTCTGAAAGTCGAATTGGCGGATTTGCTGCAGCAGATGGTGGAGGTGTCCGGGGCGACCCTTCTCCTGGAGGAGGCCATTGCCGTTTTCGATGCGGCGGGTCTGGTTTACGGGGCGGGGTTGGCCCGTCACCGGCTCTATTTGCTCCGCATGGCCTTTCCGGAGGGGGCGCCACCGCCCGACCCCGATTGTCGCCGTGGATTGGCGCAGGTGGTGGAGGCCTTGCGTCAGGGGCGTATCGCCACTGGCAACCAGGCATTGGTTGGTGGTATCGACTGTCTGCTCAAGGCCATTCGGACCGGTCGGCTGCAACCGCTGCCTGCGGCGTTGCCGGATGTGATGAAGGCGGTGGTGCTGGCTCAGGTGGCGAGGGATTGGGTTCGGGTGGCGGATTTGTTGGAGTTCGAGTTGGTGGGGTTGTTGAATGGTAGAGGTAAGCGGCCTGTGTTTTGACGTTCAATATTTTTCCTTTAAGTATCAAAAAAAGAAAATGTTCTATCCTTTGACTTTAATTTTTTATATAATTAATATTATATATAAAAATTTTATATTTATTTTCAAAATTAAATGATAATAAAAAAGTCAAAGGATAGAGCATTTTCTTTTTTTTATACTTAAAGGGAAAATATTGAAAGTCAAAAAAATATCACTCCCAGCGTTTGATGCGGGCCATGACCGAGGCTGCCTCGTCTTCCCTCCCCGCCTCCATCAAAGCCCGATGCAACACCGTCACCAGCGCGTCGAGAAAAGCATACTCCCGCCGGTTGGGTGCGGCATCCAGCAGCTTGAAAGCCCGCTCCATGAACAACAGTCCTTCCGTGGCGCTGCCGATGTGGTGCAAATTCATGCCCAGTTTGTAACAGGCGAAAAGGTTCTCCGGCTCCCGGCTGACCCACTGCCGCAGAATGCGCACATTGCGCAAAAACTTCTCCCGGTTGCGGCCCCGTTCATAACCGTGATGCAACAGGGTCAAGGGAATCGGTGTCGGGACGAAACCCGGCCAGTGGCGTGCCAGACCGGGACGCACCGTCTCGTGAACCGGATTGACGAACCGCAGGCGCGGGTCGTTGCGGAACAGTCGCAACGACTTCTGCGGCAAGGTGACGCCGCTGTCGAGCCGATTCTTGATGGTAACCAGAAATCCCGGCTCCCCGGCGGGAAAACAGAGCTGTTCCAACAGGGTACGCAGCGACTGCCGAGGCGGCTCCGTCAGCTCTTCGTCGCAATCGACGGAGAAGACCCAGGCGAAACGGGCCCGCTGCAGGGCGGAATTCCGCGCTGCGGAAAAATCATCCTCCCATGCGCAGGAAGCGAGTTGCGCCCCCAGCTCCAGGGCGATCCGCGGGGTGTCATCCCGGGAGCCGGTGTCGACGAAGATCACCTCGTCGGCCAGTCGGATCAGCGGTGGCAGGGTGAGGGGCAACAGCTCCGCCTCGTCCCGTCCGATCATCACCACGCTCAACCCCATGGGGCAAAATGCCGAATCGCCGCTCATCGCACTCCATCACTGACCAGTATTGCCGAAGAGAACCCCTTTTTAGCCTGTCTTGCCCGGAAATGGCAAGCAGGGCTGCTCCAGGGAGAGGCCGGTTTCCGCGAGAAGAGCGGGAATTTTTTCAAGGTGGTCGAGAAGAAGGGCGACGCGGGCATCTTCCGGGCTGGCGCCATTGAGACAGTTGCGGGAGATGGCCTCCATCAAAGCCGTCCGATCCGCCTTCTCCAGGGCGGCGATATAGGCGTTGCGCCGACCGGTGGCATGGCCCAATAGTTTGCGCATGCGGCGGGACATGCCCATGTCGGTCACGCCCCGACTGCGCAGACTCTGGTCGAAACCTTCGAAGGTCAGATCCCACAAGGTCTGTACCCGAGGGCTGTCGGGGCCGTCGACGCTTTTCAACAGCCACAGGACGCGGGAGATCAACAGGAGCATCACCTCGAAGCGCACGTTGAAATCGTCCGGCAGTTGCAGATCGCCGGAGGCGGCGAGGTCCAGACTCTCCTGGGCCAGCCGGTCATGAACCGGCAGCAGTCCGGCTTTCAGCTCCTGGTGCCAGGCCTTTTTCAGGCGCCACTTGCGCAGAATTTGCATTAGATCTTTGCTCCGGGGCACGGGTTGGCTATCCTAAGAGGTGAAAGACCGTGCCATGAGCCGTCCACCCCAGCATACGAAGGTCGCAATCGACATGTCCCGAATCCTTCTCCTCCGCCGCACGACCGCTATTTTATGCCTGTTCCTGGCCGGATGTCAGGCTGCCGTGCAGGAAAAGGGCAATATTCTGGAGACGGACCGGATGCAGGAGATTCGCACCGGGGTGACGACCCGCTCCCGCGTCCAGGAGTTGCTGGGTCACCCCACCCTGGTCAACAGCTTTCGCCCGGACCGCTGGATCTACGTCCAGGATCGCCGCTACAAGGATCAGCGCAACACCAGCCGGTTGATCATCGATTTCGACAGCCGGGGTGTGGTGCGCAACGTGGAGCGCAATTTCGACAAGGAGGTTCTCGACCCCCGGGAGAGCCCCGATTCCCGCACCGAGAGCCTGTGGACCCATATGAAGCCCTGGGGGGGGCGGGAGCTTCCCAAAGCGGAAGGGGATGTCGATCCCCTCGACACCCGCAGTTGGTGGCAGAAGGTCTTGTTGATCCACCCGGAAAAAGACCAACCCGAGCCCGCGAAGGAAGAAAAGGGGGCCGATTCCGCCACCTGGCGTCGTCACCTGGGCACGGGACAATCCTCCGCTTCTTCCGGGTCGGTGCAGGAAGAGGGAACCGCCCCGGCCAGTCTGCCCACCTGGATGGGCAAGGCCCCCTGACCACGGAGAGCCATCATGGGAAAACTGGGGCTTGTCGGCGGAACCGGCCTGTTGGCGGCCACTCCCCTGCGCCACACCCGGCAGAGGGAGGTGACCACCCCCTATGGGCGGGTGGCCCTGCTGGAGACCTCCCGACTGGTCTTCCTGCAGCGCCACGGGCTGGAGGAGTACACCCCGCCCCATCGCATCAACCACGCCGCCAACCTGCACGCTCTCAAGGAGTCCGGGGTGGAGCGCATTCTGGCGGTGGGTTCGGTGGGCAGTCTGCAACGCGATATCCCGCCGGGACGATTCCTCGTTCCCGATGATTTTTATGCGCCCCAGGTCAATCCCACCTATTACGCCGACAGCCGGGGGCATCGCACTCCGGGTTTCGACCCCGCCTGGCGCGCCACACTGCTCGACACCTGGCGGGGTTTGGGACTGCCCGCCTGCCGGGAAAACGGCGTCTACTGGCAGACCAGCGGACCCCGTTTCGAAACCCCGGCGGAGATTCGTTTCCATCAGAGCGTCTGCCATGTGGTGGGCATGACCATCGCCTCGGAGTGCATTCTGGCCGCCGAATTGGACCTTCCCTACGCGGCGCTCTGTCTGGTGGACAACTACGCCAACGGACTGGAGTGGCAGCCGTTGACCTTCGAGGGCTTCAAAGCTCAGGTTAAACAGAACGAAGCCCAGCTCCTTTCCGCCATCGATGCTCTCACTACCGCCCTGATCGGAAATCCATCGTGAGTCGAGACCTGTTTATCCGCAACGCCTGGTTTGATGGCCGGGGACTCATCGACATCGCCATACGCGACGGTCGCATCCAGGCCATGGCCAGCGGGCTGGAACCCTCACCCGGCGTGGCCATCCTGGATGCCGAGGGCATGGCGGTCTCCCCCGGCCTGGTCAACGGGCATACCCACGCGGCCATGACCCTGTTTCGCGGCTACGGCGACGACATGCCCCTCATGGAATGGCTGCAGGAGCGTATCTGGCCGGCGGAAGCCCGCCTGAGCGAGGAGGATGTCTTCTGGGGCACCAAACTGGCCTGCCTGGAGATGATCCGCTCCGGCACCACCTGTTTTCAGGATATGTACTGGCACTTTCACGGCATGGCCCGTGCGGTGGAGGAGATGGGCCTGCGGGTGGGCGTCGGCGCGGTGATGATCGATGTGGCGGGAGCCGAACAGGCCGAAGCCTGCAAACGCGACACCGAACGCTGTTTCGAAGAGTCCTCCCGCTATTCCGACCGGGTGCGTTTCACCCTGACGCCCCACGCCATCTATACCGTCAGCGAGGAGAGTCTGCGCTGGACGGCGGATTTTTCGCAAAAACACGGCGTTCCGGTCCACATCCACCTCTCCGAAACCCGCTTCGAGGTGGAGGAGTGCCTGCGCCGTCACGGCATCCGGCCCGCCTTCCTGCTGGATCGGGCCGGGTTGCTGACGCCAAAGGTCATTCTGGCCCACGGGGTCTTCCTCGACGAGGCGGAACTCGATCTCATCGCGGAGCGGGGCGCCACCCTGGTCACCAATCCCGTTTCCAACATGAAACTGGCGGTGGGAGGCATCTTCCCCTATACCCTGGCCCGCAGCCGGGGCATACCGTTGGGATTGGGCACGGACGGCGCGGCTTCCAACAACAGTCTGGATCTGTTGCAGGATCTCAAGGTGCTGGCCCTGGTGCAAAAGCATCGGGATGCCGATCCCACCACCCTTCCCGGCGGGGAGGCCTGGTCTCTGGTCACCGGCGGCATGGCCCCCCTGCTGGGCGGCATCGGAGAGCTGGAGGTCGGCAAGGCGGCGGATCTGATCCTGTTGCGCCAGGACGCTCCCGAATGCCTGCCCCTGCACGATTTCACCTCCAATCTGGTCTACTCGGCCACCGGCCATCTGGTGGACAGCGTGGTGGTCGACGGGCGGCTCCTCATGCATCACCGCCGTATTCCCGGCGAGGAGGAGATCGTGCGGGAAGCGGTGGCGCGAGCCAAAGCGGTTTGTCACGGTTGAGCCTTTACGACCCCTTCTTTCACCCCAACCGCAGAATGGAAACACCATGAGCGCCTGGGAACACCTGCTGATTCTGGCTATTCGCCTCTCGCCCGAGGGAGAGACCCTGCTCTCCTGGCGTCTGGATGGACAAACCCTTGCTGCGGAAAGAAGGCTGACCGTCGCGGAGACGACCCGGCTGCGCCATGCCACGGACGACTGGCGCATGCTGGTCAAGAAGGGGGGCCATCCCACCTTGGGTGAAGCGGCCATGACCACCCTGGGGGTGGAACTCTTTTCCGTCTGGCTGCAGCCGGAATGGCCGCTCATCCAGGCCCGGCTCGACAGCGCCAAGGGGCTCTTTCTGGGCATCGCCAGCGATGTGGCGGAGTGGCTCATCCTGCCCTGGGAGTGTTTGACACCCCCGGAGAGACCGCCCCTGGGCCTCACTCCCGGCGTGGCGGTGCGCCGCCTGCCGCGACGCGACACGGAGGTCTCCACCGCCTGCGGCATTCCCTCTCCCCTGCCCTTGCGTCTGCTGATCGCCGTCGCCGCTCCCGAAACGCCCGCCGCTTTGGATGCCGACCGGTTGGAGGGGTTGGCCGTCGAGGCGGCGCTGGCGGGCCAGGATGTGGCCCTCGCCGTGGCCCCGGACGGAACGATGACCGGCATCCGGCAGGCCATCAGCGCCTTCCAGCCCCAGATCGTCTGGCTGATCGCCCCCACGGTGGTCAACAACGCCGCCGGTTTCGTGGCCCTCGAAGGCGGCGAAAGCGAAGTCCACGGGCCCGCCGAACTGGCGGAAGGGCTGTTGGCCGATTCCGGGGTCTCGATGGTCGTGGTCAGCGCCAATACCCTGGAAAAAGCCCCCCAATCAGGGGCCTGCGGCATGGTGGCTTCGGGTTTGGCCGCCACCCCCGGCCTGCTGGCGGCCCTGGCCTGGCCCCTCTCCCTGGAAGAACCCGCCGCCCGCGAGGCGATGCGCCGCCTGCTGGGGGTGATCGCCTCCGGCGCCACGGTGGACGAGGCGCTGCTTTCCGTGCGCCGGGCTGCCGACGCTGCCGTTCAGCCGCTGGCTTTCCTGCCCATGCTCTTCGGAGCCACCACCCGATCCCGGCTGGTCAACGCCGGAGGGGCGCGGCTTCCGGTCAACGCCATCGAAGTGGCGCAACCCCCCCTGCCCTCCCTGATTGCCGGTTGGGCGGCACCCTTCACCGGACGACGCGCCCTGCTGGCCCGTTTCGAGGCCATGTTGCGCCGAGCCGATGCGCCGGCCCTGCTCTTGTCGGGACCGGCAGGCATCGGCAAGACGGTTCTGGCCACCGCGCTGGCCAATCGCCTTTGCCCCGGCGAGTTTTCCCTGTTGACGCTCACCTCGTCGGCGTCGCTGCCGTTGACCTCCGGACGGCTGCTGATGGCCTGCGCCGAAGCCCTGCTGCGTGCCCGACAGAAGGATGCGGCGGACATCCTCCGCGATGCCAGCCTCTCCCTGGCGGACCGGCTGGGCTTTCTGGCGGCGGCCCTGCGGCGCTTTCCCTTCCTGCTGCTGCTGGATGGCGTGGAGTGGGATGCCCGGCAGCCCGGCAGCCTGCTCGCCGACGAAATGGTGGGGGCGTTTCTGCGCTACATGCTGAAGAACGGCTGCGGAAAATCGCGTCTTCTGTTGACCTCGCGCGGGGTTCCTTCGGCCCACGATCCCCTGTTGGCCGTCATCCATGCGGAAACGGTGCCTCCCCTGGGCGCCGGGGCGGTGCTGCGTCTGTTGGGCGGGGATCCCTGTTCCTGGCCGGCGGAGTGTGACGTGCCCCGCATGCTGGGCTTTCTGGAGGGTATCGCGCCGGTTCTCGGGGCCATGCCCGCGGTATGCGCACCACTGCGTCACGGTTTGCGGCTGCTGCCCTGGGAGGTCTTCGCCAAGGCCATGGATCAGGGCGGTGCGGTGCGCGGATCCACCTTGATGGCCCCCTCTACGGAAGGATTGGCCCTGGTGCGTTCCGTGCTGCACGATCTGTGGCCACCACCCAGCGCCCTGGCCACCCTGATGCTGCTCGATTTTCCCCTGACCGCCGGGGAGTTGGCCGAACTGGTCGGCCAGGAGGCCTCCGGGGTGGACGAGCAGTTGGCCGCCTGGCGGGAAGCGGGATTCGCCTTTGGCTGGTCCATCGAGGGGGAGACCTGCTGGAGTGCCCAACAAGCCTTTCCGGAATGGCTGCTCACCACCTTCGCCCTCTCCGGGGAGCAGCGCAAACGGGCTCATGCCGCTGCCGGGCGTCATCTGCTGCGGCTCTTCGACGCCAACGGCGAAGCACGCCTGCAACTCGACTGGACCGCCCTTCTGGAAAAGGCCGCCTGGCATCTTCAGGCCGGTGGCGCTTATCCGGAAGCCCTGGCGGCGGTCGATCGTCTCAGCCACGCCTGCCAGATTCACGGGCTGGCCGCCGACCTGCAACGCCTCAACGCCGCCCTGTTGCGGGACTATCCCCATCCCCGCCTGATGATCCACCTCTCCCGCGCCCAACTGATGGCGGGAGAGTCGGAACAGGCGGCGCTCGGTTTCCGGCAGGCGATTGACATAGCTGCGGCGCAGGGCATGCTCGAAGAGGAGATTCAGGGCAATACCGCCCTGGCCACCCTCCTGCTGCACGATCAGCAGGTGGAGCAGGCCTTCCCCCTGCTGCAGCGCGCCTACGATCTTCAGGAGGCCTCGGGCGATCGGGAGGGACTGGCCTCGACCTGCCATCTTCTGGCCGGGGCGGAGATGGGGCGGCAGAATTTCGACCGCGCGGAGAGTTGTCTGCTCAAGGCTCTGGCGCTGCACGAAGAGAGCGGGGATCTTCAGGGACAGGCCGCCTGCTGGCATCAGATGGCCCTGGTCGATCTGGAGCAGAACCGCCAGGAAGGGGCTCTGGCCAAACTGGCCCGTGCCGGCGAGATGCAGCGCGACAACGGACTGGCCGCGGGTCTGGCCGACACCCAGCGCATCGCCGGTCTGGTGCATTTCTCCCTGGGCAATCTGGCCTCGGCCAAGGCCTGTTTCGAAGAGGCCCTGCCCTGGCTGGAGGAGGCCGGTCCCAAAGCCATGCTGGGGCAGGTGCTGCACCAGTTGGCCACCATCAACCTGGAGGACCGGGAGCAGGATCTGGCCCTGGTGCGTCTGAAAGAGGCCCTGGCCATCAAGCGCCGCCTGGAGGATCAGCGGGGCGAGGCGGCGGCCTACTTCCAACTGGGCCGTCTGGCCAAGGAGCTGGGCAAGGACGATGGCGCCATGCGGCTGGTGGCGCTGTGTTATCGCCTCGATGCCCTGATCGATCACCCCGACGCCGACAGCGAACTCGATCTGTTCCACGAACTGGCGGAAGGGGCCGGGCTGGAACCCTTCCAGACGCGGGATGTGCTGGAAGAGGTCTGGGCCGAGTACGAGAAGGACCGGGGAGCCGCCCTGGTGGAAAAGGTTTTCCGCAAGCCACGGGCGATTCCCATCATTCCGATTCAGTCGTGAGGAGTGACGGTTCAGTACCCTGCACGGCCTGGTCGTTTCAACAAGGAAAAGTTCCAGGGCGCGGCCCTGGACCCGTCGGGGGGGATGATCCCCCCCGAACCCCCGTATACCTGATCAATCGGATATCGTGAGGAATTGATTCATGCAAAAGGTATTGGTGGCCCAGGGAGGCGGTCCCACCGCCGTCATCAACCAGTCTCTGGCGGGTGTGGTGCTGGAGGCCCGGCGTCTGCCGGGAGTGGAAAAGGTCTACGGTGCGCAGAACGGCGTGCGGGGCATCGTGGACGAGCGACTGCTCGATCTGACCCGCGAGGCCCGTTCCAGCCTGGAAGCCGTGGCCGATTCCCCCGGCTCGGCCCTGGGCTCCACCCGCGACAAACCCGATCGGGCCTATTGCCAGGAGATCTTCAAGGTTTTGCAGCGGCATGAGATCGGCGCATTCTTCTATATCGGCGGCAACGACTCCTCCGATACCCTGCGCATCGTGGGCGAGTTCGCCCGTGAGGAAGGCGTCGATCTGACCTGCGTGCATGTGCCCAAAACCATCGACAACGACCTGATGGGCAACGACCACACCCCCGGCTTCCCTTCGGCGGCCCGTTTCGTGGCCAGCGCCTTCGCCGGATGCGACCTGGACAACCGGTCGCTGCCGGGCATCTATGTGGCGGTGGTCATGGGACGCCATGCCGGGTTCCTCACCGCCGCCTCCGCCATGGCCCGCCGGGGCCGGGACGACGGCCCCCATCTGATCTACGTGCCGGAGCGCACCTTCGATCCGGACCGGTTTCTGGAGGAGGTGCAGGAGGTCTACAAACGCCTGGGACGTTGCGTGGTGGCGGTTTCGGAGGGCATCCACGACGCCGGGGGCCAACCCATTATCACCCGCCTGAAGCAGGAGGTGGAACGGGACGCCCACGGCAACGTGCAGCTTTCCGGAACGGGCGCCCTGGCAGACCTGCTCACCGAAACCATCAAAAGCCGCACCGGCATCAAACGGGTGCGGGGCGATACCTTCGGTTATCTGCAACGCTCCTTCCTGGGAGTGGTGTCGGAGGTGGATCGCAAGGAGGCCCGCGCCGTGGGCGAATGGGCGGCCCATTTCGGCCTAGGCGGCGGTCGGACCGGGTCGGTGGCTATCGAACGGGTCGGGGAATACCAGGTGAATTACCGGCTGATCCCCCTGGACGAGGTGGCGGGGCGCACCCGGGTCATGCCCGATCACTTCCTGACGGAGGGGCGTCCCGATGTCACCGAGGCCTTTCGCACCTACATGACGCCCCTGCTGGGGACGGCCCTTCCCGAAGTGGCCCGCTTGCAGGCTCCGTCCGTGCCAAAACTGCCACAGGGATAACGGTTCAGGACTCTGCACGGCTCGGCGTGACCGCATCAACGGCGAAAGGAAATGTCCCAGGGCTCTGCCCTGGACCCGTCGGGGGGGATAATCCCCCCCGAACCCCCGTATACCGGAACAGATACCCACAGGATTAGGATCGATGGACGATCATGCGGAACGGGAGACTCCCGAAGAACCCTTCGCGCGTATTCGGGAGATTCCCTACAACTACACCTCCTTTTCGGATCGGGAGGTGGTGTTTCGCCTTTTGGGCGCACCCATGTGGGATGTGCTCAACGAGTTGCGGGGCAAACGGCGCACCGGGCGCAGCGCCCGCATGCTTTTCGAGGTGCTGGGCGCGATTTGGGCCATCTCCCGCAACCCCTATCTGCAGGAAGACCTGTTGCAGCACCCCAAGCGCCGTCTGGGGCTCAAGGAGACCCTGACCTTGCGGCTGGACCAGATTCGGGATCGGGCCCAGGGCAACGAGCTGGTGTTCAAGCTGGTCCACGAGGCGCGTCGCGCTTCACGGGAGCTGCTGGACTGGTTCGAGGAGCAGAAGGAGAAACGGGAAACCACGCTGCAACGCCTCTCCCGCGAGACGCGGGAGGCCAACATCGACTTCTCCCCGGCCAGCCGCATCGCCCACATGACCGATGCCACCGACTGGCGCGTGGAGGCTCCTTTCGTGGTGCTGCTGCCTGATCGGGAGGAGGAGCTGCCCGGACTGGTGCGGGGTTGCATCGATCTGGGGCTGACCATGATCCCCCGAGGGGGCGGCACGGGTTATACCGGTTCGGCGGTGCCGCTGCATCGCAACAGTGCGGTCATCAATACCGAAAAGCTCGACTTCATCGAGGAGATCGAACGCAAATCGCTGTCGCCCGCAGGGCGTCGCGTGCCCACGGTGCGGGTGGGCGCGGGCGCGGTGACCAAACGGGTCAGCGAGAAGGCCGAAAGCGCCGGCTGGGTCTTCGCCGTCGATCCGACCTCCCAGGGAGCCTCCACCATCGGCGGCAACATCGCCATGAACGCCGGGGGCAAGAAGGCCGTCCTCTGGGGCACCACCCTGGACAACCTGCTCTCCTGGCGCATGGTGGACCCGGAGGGCAACTGGCTGGACGTGGAGCGGCTGGACCACAATCTGGGCAAGATCCACGACCTGCCCCAGGCCCGTTTCAAGGTGCGTCGCAGCCGGCCCGACGGACGGCTCCTGTCGGAAAACGACATCGTTCTCGACGCCGGGGAGATTCGCAAACCCGGTCTGGGCAAGGATGTGACCAACAAGGTGCTGGGCGGCCTTCCGGGGGTGCAGAAGGAGGGCTGCGACGGGCTGGTCACCAGCGCCTGCTTCATTTTGCACCGCATGCCGGCGGCCATTCGCACGGTTTGTCTGGAGTTCTACGATCCCGATCTGGGCTACGCGGTGCCCGCCATCGTGGAGATCAAGGCCTTTCTGGACACCCATCGGGAGGTGAAGTGCGCCGGGCTCGAACACCTGGATGAACGCTACGTCCAGGCCATCGGCTACAACGCCAAGGCCTCCCGCGACGCCCGTCCCAAGATGGTGCTGCTGCTGGACGTGGTGGGCGAGTCGGAGAACGCCGTGGCCGAAGCCGCCTCCCATGTGGTCGGTCTGGCCAACGCCCGCGGCGGGGAGGGTTTCATCGCCGTTTCGCCCCAGGCCCGTCACCTCTTCTGGGCGGATCGCTCCCGTACCGCCGCCATCGCCGCCCACACCAACGCCTTCAAGGTCAACGAGGACGTGGTCATCCCCCTGGAAAAGCTGGGGGAGTACAGCGAAGGCATCGAACGCATCAACATCGAGCAGTCCATCGGCAACAAGATCGCCATCGTTCAGGCGGTGCGCCTCTTTTTGCAGAGCAAGGAGTTCACCGGCCTGCTGCCGGCGGAACTCGCCTCCAGCGACGAGCAGGATGTCACCCCGGTGGAGGCCAAGAAAGAGGCGGTTCTGGCCCTGCTGGACACGGTGGAGCCGCGTTGGCAACAGATTCTGTCGCGTCTGGACCAGTCGGCGCAGCAGTGTTCCGAACTGCTGGAGCCGGCCTCCCGTGAGGCGGTGCGCGGCTCCGAGAGCCTGTTGAAGGTGTTGCTGCGGCGGGATGTGCGCATCTCCTACCGTCAGGAGGTGATGCTGCCGTTGCGCAACCTTTTCGCCGGGGATCTCTGGGCCGGGGTGCGCAATCAACTCGACGCCATTCACGGGCGCATCCGCTCCAGCCGCTTGTTCGTGGCGCTGCACATGCACGCCGGAGACGGCAACGTCCACACCAACATCCCGGTCAACTCCAACGACTACGCCATGTTGCAGGAGGCGGAACGCATCGTGGAGCGGGTCATGCATCTGGCGCTGGCTTTGGGCGGGGAGATCTCCGGCGAACACGGCATCGGCATGACCAAGATCGCCTATCTCGATCCCGCCAAGATCGCCGCCTTCAAGGCCTACAAGGAGGCGGTCGATCCCAGGGGGCACTTCAATCGCGGCAAGCTGGAGCGCAGCGCCGATCTGCGCATGGCCTACACCCCTTCCCTGCGGCTGGTGCAGCAGGAGGCCCTGCTGCTGCACGAAAGCGCCTTCGGCAAACTCAACGACCTGATCCGCCACTGTCTGCGCTGCGGCAAGTGCAAGCCGGTCTGCACCACCCATGTGCCCCGCGCCAACCTGCTCTACTCCCCCCGCAACAAGATTCTGGGCAGCGGACTGGTCATCGAGGCCTTTCTCTTCGAGGAGCAGGCGCGGCAGAAGATCTCGTTGCACCACTTCGACCATCTGCAGGAGTTGGCCGACCATTGCACCGTCTGTTCCCGCTGTTTGACCCCCTGTCCGGTGAAGATCGATTTCGGGCGGGTCAGCATGCACATGCGGGAGCTGCTCAAGAGTCGCCGGGGGCGGCAGGGTTCCCCCGGACATCGTCTGGCCCTGGCCTTTTTGAACACCACCGATCCGCGCACCATTCGCGTGTTGCGGCTGCTCATGGGGCGGCTCGGTTTCTGGGGGCAGCGCCTGGGGTTCCGCATCGTGCGGGCCTTGGGACGCCACCGTTCGGAACATCCGCCCGCGCCGACGCCCACCCCTCCGACGGCGCTGGCCCAGACCATCCATCTCTTCAACCGGCCACTGCCGGGGGGCATTCCCCACGCTTCGTTGCGGGCCATGCTGCGTTTGGAGGAGAAGGATGTCATTCCCATCATCCGCAAACCGGGTCTGACATCGAGCGAGGCGGTCTTCTATTTCCCCGGCTGCGGCTGCGAGCGCTTGTACAGCGACATCTCCCTGGCGCTGCTGGCCCTGTTGTACGATGCGGGGGTGCAGACCGTGCTGCCTCCGGCCTACACCTGTTGTGGATATCCCCAGGCGGCGGCGGGTCTGACCAGTCAGAGCCGACAGATGATTCTCTCCAACCGGGTGTTGTTCCACCGTGTGGCCAACGCCATCAACTATCTGGAGGTCAAAACGGTCCTGGTGACCTGCGGCACCTGTCTGGCGCAGCTCAAGGCCTACGCCTTCGAGGAGATCTTCCCCGGCTGCCAACTGCTGGATGCCCACGAATATCTCCTGGCCAAGGGCATTGTCCTGGCCGACAAACCGGGACGGCCCCCCTTCCTCTACCACGATCCCTGCCACTCGCCCACCACCGGGGGAAAACCGTTGGAAGTGGCCAGCCGCCTCATGGGAGCCAAGGCCATTGTCAGCGAGCGCTGTTGCGGCGAAGCGGGCACGTTTGCGGTCTCCCGTCCCGACATCGCCATTCAGACCCGTTTCCGCAAGGAGGAGGATTTGCTGGCCGGGGCGGCGCAGTGCCAACGCGAAGGGGCGCTGCACGGCCAGGTGCTGACCACCTGCCCCTCCTGCTACCAGGGCCTGTCCCGCTACGCCCCCACCACCGGCCTGCAGGCCCGCTTCATGGTGGAGGCTCTGGCGGAGGCCCGATTGGGTGAGGATTGGGCCAAAACCATCCTCAAACACATCCGCCACGGCGGGGTGGAGAAGGTGTTGATTTAGGGCCTCAAAGAATAACGGGGGTCCGGGGGGGATTATCCCCCCCCGGCCCAGGGCTGCGCCCTGGGACTTTTCCTTCTTCTGTTGACCTCCCAACCCCATGGGGTCCAGGGGGCACCCCTGGGACTTTTCCTTTCGCCGTCAACATGTTCATGTCTCGCTGGATTGGATGTTGAACAGTCACGATTGAGTCTTTTGCTCAATCGACGCAAAACCTCTTGTCGGCCACCCTGAAAAGACCTACAGTTTCCAGGACAAGCAACCTCCCGGAGACTGGCCATGAAGCTGATTTTTGCCCTGGATGGGGATTTTCTGCGTTTTGGTGACCAAAGCCGCCGCCTGACCGAGGTGGATTTCACCTCGTGGCGAGGCTGGACCGAGCGATACGAGGCCGTTCTCCTGACGAAGTCCTGGCCAGAACTCCTTCCTTTGGGACAGGAGATGTTCCGATGGCTGGACGGCTCCTCCCAATGGTTGGCCCCCCTTACCCGCGGGTTTGGGGAGTGGGTCTTCGAGTTTCACACCCTCGTGCCGCTCTCGGACCGCGCCCGTCTGTTTCACGCCATCCCCTGGGAGATTCTGGCCCAGGAGTCGTTTTTGGCCGAAGGCAAACGTCTTTTCATCCCCCTGCGGCGTCTGACCGGAGCGGCGGAGCCCCCTGCCCCACCCAGATACCGGGATCTCTCCCTGCTCTTCATGGCGGCTGCCCCGGAGACGCAAAAGGTACTCGATTTCGAGGCGGAAGAGGCGGGTATTCTGGAGGCCACCCAGGGGTTGGATCTCAACCTCTTCGTGGAGGAGAGCGGTTCACTGGAACCGTTGAGAAAACGGCTGGGGCGCATGGAGCTTCCGGAGATTCTGCACCTCTCCTGCCACGGCGATATCGAGGATGGAAAGGGTCTGCTGATTCTGGAGGACGAGGCCGGATGGCCCCAGAAGGTTCAAGCCAAAGAGCTTGTTGACAAACTGGCCCCCCATTTGCCACCCCTGCTCTTTCTCTCGGCCTGTCGCACGGCGGAAAACCGTCATCAGGCCCTGCCCCTGGCCCTGGAGATGGTCGAGGCCAATGTGTGCAACGTGCTGGGCTGGGATGGTTCGGTGCGGGATCGCGACGCCATCGCCTTCGCCCAGGTCTTTTACGGTCACCTGGCCGGGAACAAGCCCGTTGCCCAGGCCGCCGCCCTGGCCCGCGCCGCCTTGCTGGAGCAGCACCGCCGGGAGGCCGATATGGTGCATTGGCATCTGGCGCGGGTTTATGTCGGGCCACACGGCGGCGGCAGTCTGTGCAACATCCACGGCAAAAGGCACCCCCAGCAACAGGAGGACGGCTACCGGGAGTTTCTCGATCTGGGCAAGAAGGTTCCCGTCGCCTCCCGTGACGAGTTCGTGGGGCGTCGCCGCCAGATTCAGCGGGTGATTCACGCCGCCCGTCAACGGAGCCATTGGGGTGTCGTGCTGCACGGCATGGGCAACCGGGGCAAGTCGAGCCTGGCGGCGCGGGTGGCCAATCGTCTGACGGGTCACCGCCGCGCCGTGATCTACGACGATTATAGCGTCATGGCCATTTTCCATGCGGTGCTTGCGGGTTTGCCGGGTAAAAAAAAGGTCCCCTCTCTGCGACAGAGATGGCAATCCGCGATTCATCAGGGTGGAGCAGTTGCCCTGCAAGACTTTTTAGAATCGCTGCTGCAGAAGGCTTCCTCACCGATTCTGCTGATTCTGGACGATCTGGAACGCACCCTGCAGCCGCCCGGCGAAAACCCCGACCAGACCCTCTGTCTGCCGCAGCATGTGGAGACGCTGCAAGCCGTTTTGCAGGCCTTCCAGAATCAGGCGAAGCAGGGGGGGCACCTGTTGCTGTTGACCAGCCGTTACCGTTTTGTGCTGCCGGACCGGCGGGGGCGCAATCTGGCGGAGGCGCTTCTGGCGGTTGAACTGCCGCCGATGAATGAGACCGAACGGCGCAAACAGTGGCGGGCGCAACTGCGGCAGTCGGGCTCCAGCCGTGCCGAGGCTTTGCGGGAGCGCATCCTGAAAGCGGCCAACGGCAACCCCGGCCTGCAGAACCTGCTCACCGGGGTGGTGCATCGGGGCGCTTTCGAGGAGGCCGAAAAGGCCGTGGCCGCCGTGGAACACTACCTGCTGACCGGCGCGATTCCCCAGGATCGGGATGCGGGGGAATTCTTCCGCCGCGTGGCCCTCGATGCCCTGAAGGGGGCGTTGAACGCCGAACAGAGCCGGGCCCTGCGCAACCTCTTCCTCTTCGCCCGCCCCCAGCCGGAAGCCGTATTGCTCAAGGTGATTGCCGCCGCCAACCCCAAGGCCATCCTCAGCCGGTTCATCGATCTGGGCCTGGTGGATGGCTATTGGCATGCTTGGAAGAAGCGACTCCACTATTTGCCCGATGCCCTGCTGCACCCCCTGTTTAATCCGTTGTCCGAAACCGAGCAGACCGCCCTGTCGCGGCAGAGCATCGAGGAGGTGGGGCGATGCTGGCAAGAAGATGAAGGCCATTTGCCCCGATCCGAAGAGTCCCTTGAGATCTATCGCCTGGCCCAACTGGCGGAACACGCCTCCGTGATGGCCGCAGCGGCGGAATGGGGCGGATTTTGGCTGAAACGGGAACAGTATGAGGCCAAAGAAGCCCTGAAGATGGTCACCCGGGCCGTCGACGCCCTGGACCGGCAGGGCTTGTCCCCCCGAGCCGATTTGCTGCGCCTGGGCGGGGAGTGCGCCATGGCGTTGGGGGAGGCACAGCAGGGTGATGCCTTCTTGCAGCGCGGTTTGGCCTTGCCCGGGGCCGACCCGGTGGACCAGGCCCAGTTGTGGTTTGAATGGGCAGCGCGGCTGATGGGACGCGGGGAATTGAAGGAAGCCGAAAACTGGCTGCAGAAGGCGGAAGAGGTCTTCCTGAAGGCTGGAGAGGTGAGGTCACGTGCGGTCACCCTTGGCCAAATAGCCGATATCCTTCAAGCCCGAGGTCAACTGG
>JADGAQ010000035.1 GCA_015231925.1 Magnetococcales bacterium | reverse complement strand
ACTTCCATGCCATCCAGCCACACCTCCCAGCCCAAACCGGAGGCGCCGAGGGTGGGGCTTTCCCAGTCGTCTTCCACGAAGCGGATGTCGTGCTGCCGGGGATCGAGACCGATGGCGGCGATGGAGGCCAGGTAGAGATCCTGGATATCCCGAGGGGAGGGTTTCAGAATCACCTGGAACTGATAGTAGTGCTGCAACCGGTTGGGATTGTCTCCGTACCGACCATCCTTGGGACGACGGGAGGGTTGCACGTAGGCGGTGTTCCAGGGCTCGGGGCCCAGCACCCGCAGGAAGGTGGCGGGATGAAAGGTGCCCGCTCCCACTTCCATGTCATAGGGTTGCTGCAGGATACAGCCTTTGGCCGCCCAGAAACGTTGTAACGAGAGAATCAAATCCTGGAATTTCACGACCGCTCCATTTTCCAGAGAGGGCTTGCAGCCAATCGCCGCGTTCCAGTCCGAACAGCAACGCACCCGCCCGAAGGATCGACCGGACGGACCAAGGCTCCGCAATGGCGAGGGATGTCAGACATCGGCGGCAGAGGGATCACCCTTAAGCATCGCGCAATGAACAAGGGGTTCGTGACGGTACCAATCCAGCCGCGTTCTGTCAAGATCGGCTCGCAATCGACCCCCTCTTCCGGCCTCTCCACACCTGCAGCAGACCCAGCACTCCCAAAAGGGACCAGAAGAGCAGTCGTCCCCATTCCGGCATGGTGACGAACAGGGAATGGCCCGGCCCGATGGGCATGGAGACCTGCCGGGCCAGGCGAACCTCCTGGGGCAGTTCCAGGATGACCCTTCCCAGCGGATCGAAAACCACCGAGATGCCGGTATTGGCCACCCGCGCCAGGGAGAGCCGGTTTTCGATGGCCCGCAGCCGGGCCATGGCCAGATGCTGCTCCTTGGCCGAGGGCCCGAACCAGGCATCGTTGGTCACATGCACCAGGAATTGCGCCCCTTGCAAAGCCAGATGGCGCACCTCCTCCGGGAAGATGGCCTCGTAGCAGATCAGCGGCCCGAGGTTGCCCCCGGCCCAGGAGACCACCCGTGGACCGGGACCCGGCGAAAAGTCCTTGGTGCCGTGAGTGAACTTCTTGAAATCCCCGAAGGCCCATCTCCGCAGGGGAATGTATTCCCCGAACGGCACCAGATGGTGTTTGTCGTAGCGCGGCGTATCGCCGGGGGTTCCGGTGAACAGCAGCAGGCTGTTGTAGACCGCATACGGTTTGCGATTGACGTATTGCACCATGGGGGCCCCGGTGAGAAGCCCCCCTTTCAACCACCGCGCCATCTCATCCAACTGGTCCAGGCGGGAGGGGTAGTATTCCGGCTGGAAGGCCAGAGCCGTCTCGCCCCAGATGGTCAGATCCACCGGTGGTTTGAGCGATTTGGTCAGCTCCAGATGGAGGCGGAAGTGGTCGCCGCCGAATTCGGAGTTCCATTTGTCGTGCTGCGGAATGGCGCCCTGCACCAGGGCCGTCATCACCGGTTTGCCGAAGGTTTGCCGGGAGAGTTTTTCCTCCAGATCGGCCAGACGCCAGCGACCGTACCCGGCCAACGCTCCCAGGAGCAGAACCCCCGTCAGGCCCCAGATCACCCGCTGGCGCAACGGAAAAGCCCGACGATCCGGCCAGACCAGCAGGGTCAGGCAGGCAGCCAGGAACAGTGTCAAACCGGAGAGCAGACCCACGCCGCCCAGATCCGCGGACTGCACCACCCAGGGCAGATCGTGCCAGGCGTAGCCGACCTGATTCCAGGGAAACCCGGTGAACAGCACCGCGCGCAGCTCCTCGGAGAGGACCCACAGGGCGGGAACCAGCAGGGGTAGAGCGGAGGGAGGCGGTTGCAACCGGGCCAGCAGTCCGGCAAAAAGGGCGGGATAGAGGGCCAGAACCGCCCCCAGCCCGATCAGCATGGCCAGGGCCACCGGCAGGGGCAGCAGGCCGTACCCGTGCAGACTGGTCAGCAGCCAGGAGCAGCCGAAACTGAAGTAGGCCAGACCGAAAAGGAACCCGCAGGCGGCCGCCAGTCGCCAGCCAACCCCCTGAATCAGCAGCAGCAGGGCCGCAAAGGCCACAACCAGTCCGGGAATCTCCTGATGGGGCGGCAGACCCCGCACCGCCAGGGATCCGGCCACGAAGGCGGCGCCCAGACGCCAGCCCGGACCCGAACCGTGCAGGGGCAGCCCCAAAAACCGGGGCGGCGTCGGCGAAAGGCTTTCAGACATAGGGATCCCCGTAACCCATGCGCTCCAGGATCCGACGTTCCCACGCCTCCTGCCGCCGGGCCTCCTCCCCGGAGCGTTCGTGATCGAAACCGAGAAGGTGCAGCGTGCCGTGGATCACCAGATGGGTCAAATGGGCCTCGAAGGTCTTGTGCTGCTCCGCAGCCTCGGCAACCAGCCGCTCGTGGCAGAGCAGGATATCCCCCAGCAGCCGGGGTTGTCCCGGACCCGGAGGTTCCGTCTGCTCGAAGGAGAGGACGTTGGTCACCTCGTCCCGGCCCCGATAGGTGCGGTTGCAGGCGCGAATCTCCTCCGCAGTGCCCAATCGCACGCTGATCTCTCCCTTGGCGCCTTTGCCGGTCTTCTTCGGCAGAACCTTGAACACCGCTTTCACGGCCTTTTTCACCAGGGGTTCAACTCGGGGCCATGGGGGATGGACCCGGCTGACCCATACTTTCGGGGCCGCCATGAAAACCCTCCCTGCGTTTGCGAATCTGATCGGGATATTCGATGCGATGGTGGTAGAAACCGAGGATCAGCACCCGGCAGAAGGTCTCCTCGATCCTGGCCAGCTCCCGCATGGTCAGGTGGCAATCATCCAACTGCCCGTCGGCGATCTTGGAGTTGACGATGCGATGCACCACGGCCTGGATCTTGGCGGGCGTGGGGTTTTTCTGGGAACGCACCGCCGCCTCGACGGCATCGGCGATCATGAGGATGCCCGCCTCCCGACTGCGGGGTTTGGGACCGGGGTAGCGGAACTCCTCCTCGGAGACCGCGTCCCCCCGTTTGGCCGCCTCCTGGGTGGCCTTGTTGTAGAAGAACTGCAACAGGGTGGTGCCCTGGTGTTCGGTGATGGCTTCGAGTACCGGCCCGCCCAGTTTGTATTGCCGCGCCAGCTCCACCCCGTCCTTGATATGGCCGATGATGATCTTCACGGACATGGAGGGGACCAGATGGTCGTGGCGGTTCTCCCCGGACTGGTTTTCCACGAAGTAGTGCGGTTTGGTCATCTTGCCGATATCGTGGTAGAGGGCCATGACCCGGGCCATCAGGGGATTGGCCCCGATGCTTTCGGCAGCGGCTTCCGCCAGGTTGCCCATCATCACCGAATGGTGGTAGGTGCCGGGAGCCCGCAGAGAGAGTTGTTTGATCAGGGGATGGTCCCCGCTGGCCAGTTCCATGAGACGGCTGTCGGTGGTGATGTTGAAGACCCATTCGAAAACGGGGATCAGGGCCAGGGAGAGCAGGCCGGTCAACAGGCCGCTGGTCAGGGCCATGAGCATGCCAACCAGGAGGTCGAAGGCCAGCAGCTCTCCTCCGGAGAGGGTTTCCATGGCCGGCTGGGCCACCATCTGGGCCAGGCCGATCCAGAGCCCGGATTTGAGCACGTCGAAACGGTGACGGCAGGCCCGCAGGGTGAGACCACCCACCAGGGTTCCCACCATGAAATAGGCGAAGAGGGCCACCCCGCCCTCCCGACCCAGGGAGGACAACATGGCCAGGATGGTTCCGATGACCACCGCTCCACCCGGCAGGCCGTGTCGGGCCCCGACGATCAGGGAGGAGAGGGCCGAGGCCATGGCTACCGGCAGCAGATAGGGCACCATGCCGGCAGGCCAGTGGAACAGCCGGGCCATGCCCATGCCCATGGCGGAAACCACGGTGCAGACCAGAGCCACCATCAGCAGAATGGCCCCCAGGATATAGAAGGTCTTCTTCTCCCGAGGAAAGGTGGGAGAGGTTTTGAGCAGAAAGAGTCGGCCCAGAACCAGCAACAGACCCACGGCCACGGCCAGTCCGGTCAGGGGCACGAACTTGCTTCCGGAACGACGCTCCTGTTGCAGGGCGCGGATCTTGACGTGAACCCCTTCGGTGACGATCTCCCCTTCCCGCACCAGCATTTCGCCTTTGCGGGCCCGGAAATAGACCTTGTCCACATTCTCCATGGCCAATTGGCGGCGCTCCCGGGTTTTGGCCAGGTTCAGCACCAGATTGGGCCGCACCTGGGCCTTCACCTCGGCAATCAACCACTCCCGCAACACCTCGGGAAAAGCACGGAGATATTTGTCGCCGTCGACTTCCAACTGATTGCGGATATCGTCCAGGTTGATGAGTTCCCGAACGCCGCGATCCAACACCTCTTCCTCGCCGCCGAGGGGGAGCACGGTGAAGGGAATGCCGGTCAGATCCTTGATGACCTCCGGCCCGTTGACCACCCGTTTGCGGGCGTAGGGGGCCAGCCATTGTCTCAGGGCCTGTCTCAGGGGGGCGAAGGTCCGGTTGCGGGTGACCGCGACACCCGAGGCTTCGGGTTCCTCGCCACTCTCCCGCAGGGCGATCTCCCCTTTGCCCTTGACCTCCTCCGGGGAGAGACCCTTCTCCTTGCCGGGCTTGTTCTCCACGACGGGTTTGGCTTCCGCAACCGGTTTGGTCTCGGCGTTTCGCAGATTCGGCTCCAGGGACAGCAAGGCCTGGAAGGCCCGGGGGGGAATATCGGTCTCCAGCTCCTGCAACAACTCCTCCCGCAACTTCCGGGTATTTTCCTGCTCCCGCTTCAAAAGATTCTCCCCCAGCCAGTCCAGAACGAGCAGCAACTGCTGGTGGATATCGGCCATCATGGAGGGATCCCAGTCGTAGGCCGGAGGAACCCCCTTGGCCACATCTTCCTGGCGACGCCGGGTGTTCTCCTTGTCCTCGATGAGGATGTCGCTGTGGGCCTTGATGTCGTGGGTGGCGATGGCGCCGATGCCGGGGATGTCCGGCGCTTCCAGAGCGACGGGCGAGTAGAGCAGGGTCAACAGGGCAACCAGCGTCAGGAAAAGCATCAGGTCGACAGACCGGGAATCACCGATCCACCGGTCAAAATGCCAGAACCGGGGCTGGCTGCCACGACGCAAACCGGCAAAAGGTCGCGCCTCGTCGATCATGATGTTTTTCATCCCGTTGCTCCGGTCCCGGTGGATCGCCGGGGCCCCATGACATACTCCCCGGTTTGTTCGTGGGTTTCGTAGGCCCGCACGATCTGACGAACCAGGGAGTGGCGCACGACATCCCGTTCCGAAAAATGGCAGATGCCGATCTCATCAATGCCTTCGAGAACCGCCAGGGCATGCATCAGACCGGAGCCACGCCCGCCGGGCAGATCCACCTGGGTGATATCCCCGCAGACCACCATGCTCGACCCCTCGCCGAGACGGGTCAGAAACATCTTCATCTGCTCCCGCGTGGTATTCTGGGCTTCGTCCAGGATGGCGAAGACCCGGGACAGGGTACGACCCCGCATGAAGGCCAGGGGGGCGATTTCCAGGGCGTTCTGAGCCAGCATGCGTTCCACCTTTTCCGTGCCCAGCATGTCGAAGAGGGCATCGTAGAGGGGGCGGATGTAGGGATCCACCTTGGCCTGCAGATCCCCCGGCAGAAAGCCCAGATGTTCTCCCGCCTCCACCACCGGTCGGGTCAGCACGATGCGTTCCACTTCGCCGCGCAGCAGGGCCACCACCCCCATGGCCACCGCCAGATAGGTCTTGCCCGTTCCGGCGGGCCCTACCGCCAGGGTGAGATGTTTTTTCCGCATGGTTCGAAGGAAGAGTTGCTGCCGGGGATTGCGGGGGAAAATGGTGCGGCGCGGGGTCTGCAGGGACTCCTCCAGGGTGAAGAGGCTTTGGCCGGGGCGGGCTTCCCCCACCATCTGCAGCCCCTCCTCCACCCGGGGAACATCCACCGAACCACCCTGTTCCAGGTGGCTGTAGAGTTCGGTCAGGAGTCGCAGGGCCTGTTCCACCGCCCCCTTCTCCCCCGAAATGACCACTTCGTTGCCCCGGGCCTGAATGACCACCCGCAGACGGGCTTCCGTCAGGCGGAGATGGGCGTGCAGCTCCCCGAACAGGGCCGCGGCCATGGTGTTGTCGGCAAAGGCGATCTTTTCGGAGACCAGATCGACCGCCGCCTCGGGAACATCCTGCCCATTGCTCATGGGGGTTCCTTTTCCAGACGACCGCGCAAGGAGTTGGGCAATCCTTCGAGAATCGCCACCCGCACCGTTCTGCCGATCCACTCCGCATCGCCGGGGAAGTGGACCATGCGGTTGCAGGGGGTTCGACCGGAGAGATGACCCTTGCCGAGGGGAGCCATTCCTTCCACCAGCACCTCTTCGATGCGTCCCGCCCGTTGGCGGTTTTTTTCCCACTGGATGGCGTTGAGACGGGTCTGCAGGCGTTCCAGCCGCTCTTTCTTCACCGGCTCGGGCACCTGATCGGGCAGGCTGGCCGCCACGGTTCCGGGCCGGGCGGAAAATTTGAAGGAGTAGGCGTGGTCGAAACCCACCCGTTCCACCAGAGCCAGGGTTTCGGCAAAGGCGGCCTCGTCCTCTCCCGGGAAACCGACGATGAAATCCGAGGCCAGGGCCACTCCGGGCCGGGCCCGACGCACCGTCTCCACCCAGTGGAGGTAGTCGGCCACCGTGTGCCCCCGACCCATGGCCTCCAGAATGCGATCCGAACCGCTCTGAATGGGCAGGTGCAGGTAGGGACACACCTCGGGAACCTCCGCCAGGGCCTCCACCAGGCTCGGGTCCATCTGTTTGGGATGGGAGGTGACGAAGCGAATGCGTTTCACCCCGTCGACCAGAGCGACACGGCGCAACAGAAGCCCCAGGTCGAAGGGTGTTCCCTGTTCATCCGGGCCGTTGTAGGCGTTGACGTTCTGCCCCAGCAGGTGGATCTCCACCGCACCGTGCGCCACGAGCCGCTCCGTTTCGGCGACCACCTCCGCCACCGGACGACTCCACTCCCGGCCTCGGGTGAAGGGCACCACGCAATAGGTGCAGAAGGCGTCGCAGCCCTCCTGAACCGTGACCTGTCCCACCCCCTGATGCGCCACCACCGGAGGTGCGCTTTCGAACTTGTCCTCCGCCACGGAGGCATCGTCCAGAACCCGGCTCTCCCCCGCCAGGATGCGCGTCAGCATCTCCGGCAGACGATGGTAGTTCTGCGGTCCGAAGACGATATCCACGAAGGGGGCGCGACGGAAGATGGCGCTGCCCTGGGCCTGACCGACACAGCCACCGACGGCCATCACCACCGGGCGTCCCCTGCGACTCTTGTGCAGACGGCCCAGCTCCGAAAAGAGCTTCTCTTCCGCCTTTTCCCGGATGTGGCAGGTGTTGAGCACGATCACATCCGCCAGATCGGGATCCTCTTCCGGCAGAAGGCCCAGTCTCTCCCGCAGCAGGCCTTCCATGCGCGCCGAATCGTAGGCGTTCATCTGACAGCCGAAGGTGCGTACATGAAGGGTTTGCAGCGTTCGGGTCGTCATGGCGGGCGTCGTCACGTGGCGGGTTTCTCGCGGATCAGCCGTTGCAGGGCCGTGACCACCGGCGGTGGCACCAGGGCCCCCACGTCCCCCCCCATGGAGGCCACTTCCCGGATCAGGTGGGAGGCGATGAAGGTGGTGGATTCCCCTGCCATGAGAAAAACCGTCTCCACGCCGGGAGCCAGCTTCCGGTTCATGCCCACCATCTGGAATTCGTATTCGAAATCGGAGACGGCGCGCAGACCCCGCAACACCACGGAGGCCTCCCTCCGGCTGACATAGTCCACCAGCAGACCCGGCAGACAATCTACCTCGACTCCCGGCAGATCCTGCACACTCCGTCTCACCAGCTCCAGGCGCTCCTCCAGGGAAAACAGGGTTCTCTTGCCCTGGCTGGCCGCCACGGCCACCACCAGATGTCCGAAAAGGTGCAAGCCACGGGTGATGATGTCGAGATGTCCCAGGGTGATGGGATCGAAGGTTCCCGGATAGACAGCGGTGCGAATGATGGACATGCCCTTCCTCAAGCGTCAGGCGAAGCCGTGCCGGAATCCTCCCGGCCAACCGCGCGTCCCGATCCACGATGTTTCAGGAAGACCAGTTCGGTTCCCCCGTAGCACCGGCTGTTCAACAGCTCCCAGCCTTCCAGGCCGGTCAACAGACCGGCCCCCCGTTCCTGTTCCGCCACCAGCAGGGCGCCCTCCGCGAGACAGTCGCCGGTCCGCAGGGAGGAGAGGATGCGGGGTACCCACCCCTGGCCATAAGGGGGATCCAGAAACACCAGATTGAATGCCCTATTCCATCCCATTTGCAAGGTCATTTTCCTGACAGTACTCTCCCAGACCCTTTTCTCCTCCAATCCCGCCTGAAGGACCGCCACCCGATCCGCCAGTTTCAACTGACCGGCGCTGCTTTGCAGTTGGCGCGTCACCTCCCGGCTGTTGTCCACGAAACAGGCCTGCCGCCCCCCCCGACTGAGGGCTTCGAACCCCAGGATACCGCTTCCGGCAAAAAGATCCAACACCGAAGCCCCGTCACAGGCCTCTCCCAGTATGGAAAAAAGGGCCTCCCGCACCCGATCCGTCGTCGGACGGGTTTGGAGAGTGTGCGGCACCGGTATCCGCATGCCCCGGAGGCTTCCTCCCGTAATGCGCACCATGTTTCGCTCCTTCGACCACATCGGGCAAGAATTCGATTCGCATTCCTCGCAAAACAACGCATAATGGCGCCATTGTCAATCCAGGCCGCGCCGTCGGCAGAATAACTTCCCGATCATGATCCTGACAGGTCGTCTTCACTGGATGGTCGTCGTACTGACCGGTATCGGGCTTCCCTTGACCGGTGTTGCCGACACGCCACCCCCCGGGCTCCCTCCTCCCCCGGATGAATGGCTCTGGTTTCTCGGCGCCTTGCCCCTGTTCGGCTTCATCGGCTGGCGTCTGGGCAAAGGAAACCCGACGCCGGACTCGACGGACCGGCCCCCCCTGTGCGACGGGGGCAGCCTGCGAGCCCTGCTCGAACAGTCCCGGGCCCTGGCCGCCTTGATGAACTCCCGGGGCCAAGTCCTCTGGACCAACCAGACTCTGACTTCCCTTATGGCCGTTTCCTCGGCACCCCCCCTCGTCGGACGCACTCCCTCCCTGGTTCGGGAGGAGGGTCGGATGGAGTATCCCTATGCCGGTCCGTGGCAGGAACTCCACGCCGGGCACCCCTGGTGCGGCAGCGTCCACGAACCCTGCGGGGAGAAGGGATTCCTGGATCTCCAACCCGTGCTGATCCTGCCACTGGGATCCTGCGGGGATCGGGAGGAGGCCTTTCTGCTTCTGGCCCTGCCTGCCGGTGAGATCCCCCCGGAACCCGCCGGTTCGACCGGAACACCCCTGCTGGCCAACTGGCTGTTCGATTGCTGTGCCGATCCCGTTCTGCTGGAAGACCCCAAAGGCCGTCCCATTTATCAAAACCGCGCCATGACCCGGTTTCTGAATCTCTCCCGGCCGGATCACCCCCCCTGCCTGTTCAATCCGGCCAGCCCTTACGGTTCCCGAACCATCCAACTCGCGGAACCGGAACACCGGGAATTCCGGGTACATCGTCAGCCCTGGCCGCCGATGCCCTGGACCACCCTGGTCCTGATGCGGGCCACAACCGCCCCTCCCGATCCGGACAATCCGATGGAACGGGCCGGATTGATCCTCTGTTCCTCACCGGACCCCATCGTCACGGTGGATCATCCGGGCCGCATCGTCGATTGGAATCCGGCGGCGGAGCGTCTTTTCGGCATCACCCGTCGGGACGCCCTCGGCAAGGCGGCCGTCGATCTGCTCTTTCCGCCGGAAGACGGCGCCATTTTCCAGCAACTGCTGCGCAATCTGTCCGGTTCCATCCATCCCGCCTCGGTGCCCTCCCGCATGGAAGTGGCCCTGAACGATCCGAGAGGGCGCGTTTTCCCCGGCGAACTGGCCATCGTGGCCACCGGCAACGGCCCGCAACGGCGGCTCTCCCTTTTCCTGCGCGATTTGAGCGAGCAGAAGTCCATGGAAGGCCGTATTCTCGAACTGAACCAGGAGCTGGAAAAGCGCGTCCGGGAGCGCACCCTGCACCTTCAGGAAGCCGTCTCCCGCCTCGAAGGAGAGAACCGGGAACGTCATCGCGCCGAAATCCGCGAGCGGGAATCCCGTTTGGGTCAACACGTCATCAGCCGGTTGCTGGCCACGGCCCTGGAACCCCTCTCCCTCCAGGAACAGCTCGACCAGGCCCTGGACCGCATCCTTTCCATTCCCTGGCTCTCCCACGAACGCAAAGGGTGCATTTTCCTGGCCAATCCGGAAAACGGCTGGCTCGTCATGCACAGCCAGAGCGGCCTGTCCCAGGCCATTCGCACCTCCTGCCAACAACTTGCACCCGGTTCCTGTCTCTGTGGACAGGCCGCCTCCCGCAAAGTTCTGGTGGCTGCCGGTCCCGCCGATCCGGGTCACACCATCGTCTATCCGGGCATGCTGCCCCACGGCCACTACTGCGTCCCCATTCTGTCGGGAACCACTCTTCTGGGGGTGCTGAATCTCTACCTGTCGGCCGATTACGTCGCCGACCCCAGCCATCCCCCCTTTCTGGAAACCTTGTCCAACACCCTGGCCGGCGTCATCGAACTGCGGCAAATGGAAAAGTGGCGCAGACGGCATCAGGAGGTCGAAGCCGCCAATGCCGCCAAATCGACCTTCCTGAACCACATGAGCCATGAGATACGCACCCCGGTGGAGATCATCCAGAATGTCTCCGACCTGCTGCTGAAAACCCCCTTGAGCAGTCAGCAGCGGGAGTTCGTGGAACAGGCCCAGAAGACCGGAGAGTCGCTGCTGGCCACCATCAACGATATTCTCGACCTCTCCCGCATGGAAGCCGGAAAGCTGATTCTGGACATTCAGTCCTTTCCCCTGAAAGAGCTTCTGGACAGCGCGACGGCCCTTTTCTCCCTGCAGGCGCGGGAAAAGAACATCACCCTGCACTGTGAGTGGGATCCCGGACTGCCCCAATACATGGAAGGCGATCCGAACCGGTTGCGTCAGATTCTCTTCTACCTGGTCAACCATGCCCTGCACATGACCCCTCCGGGAGGGGTGGTGCAATTGCGCCTGCAGTCCTCCCCCCAGGAGCGACTTCAGGTTTCCGTTTCGGATCAGGCCCCCGCCCTGCCGCTGCATGTTCGGGAAGGCCTATTCCAACCCTTCCAGACCTTCGGCCCCACCTTCTCCACCCCTCCTCCGGGAACCGGCCTCTGGCTGCCCATCGTCGACCGTCTGGTGCGTCTCATGAACGGCCTCACCTGGATGGAGGCCCTGCCCGAAAAGGGACACTGCATCCACTGCAGCCTGCCCCTGCACCATCCCGACTGCCCCGGACAGGGTCCGTCCCCCCCCCCGGAACCCCCTCTCGTTCCGGAAGAGCTCGCCGGTTACTCCCTGCTCCTGGTGGACGACTCCGAGGAGCATCGCATTCTTCTGGCCGCCTTCATGAAAAAATCGGCGTATCACCTGGATTGGGCCCGAGACGGCCTGGAAGGGGTGGAAAAATTCAAGGCCGGCAATTATGACCTGGTCCTGATGGATATCCATATGCCCCATCTGGATGGTTTGGCGGCCACCCGCGCCATCCGTCAATGGGAAACGGACTTTGGGCGACCCCCGGTGCCCATTATCGTCCTCACCGCCGACCAGTCGGACGAGACCGTCGTTCAGGCCGCCTCGAACGGCGGTTCCTACTTCTTGACCAAGCCGATCACCAAGAAAAAGGTCTTTCGACTGCTGGCCGAGGCCCTTGAGAACAAGAAGCCCAAACCCCAGAAACGTTAACCATGGCCATCTCCTCGAAACTCTCTCTGCATCGACTGATTTATCTGCTCTTCTTCCTGGCAATTGCCCTGCTGGCTGTCGATCTGCTGAACTTTTTCCTGAAGCTGGTTCCTTTCCACAGCTTACGGGACTGGATCGACATCACTCGGGAGGCCAACCTCCCCACCGTCCTCTCCAGCGGCCTGGCCATGGCCGCGGCACTGGCGGCCTATCTGAATCGCCTGCAAACCCGGGATCAGCCCGGACTCTCCCGTGTCTGGCTGTCCATGGCCCTCTTGTTACTCTTCATCGGCCTGGATGACGCCAGTCAGATTCACGAACGTCTGGGAACCTGGTTCGGTCATCTGGCCGGGAGGTATGCCGGAGACCCCTGGTGGAACCGCCTCCACCATTTCAAAAGCTACTACTGGCTGGTGACCGTGGGCCCGGTTTTCGCCCTGGCGGGGATTCTGACGGGGGGGCTGCTGCTGCGGGATTTCGGACCAAGCCTGCCGTTGCTGCTCTTCCTGGCCGGCATGGGCTGTTATGCGGAAGCCATGGCCCTCGACTACCTGGACGGTCGCTGGGATTACGCCGAAGCCATGGCCCTGACCGGCCTCTCCCACGGACATCTGGAACACCTGGTCCGAGCCGTCGAGGAGTTCATCGAAATGCTGGGACCGATATCGCTTCTGGGGGCCTTTCTGGAACAGGCCCGCCGACGCTCCCTGCGCCAGGGGGACGACGAACTCCTCTTCACCCTGAAGCTGACGGCGTGAGGCCGTCCAACTCCCGTCGCAGTTTGTCCACCTCTTCCCGCAGTTCCCGGTGGAGGCGGGCGGCCTTGCGATTGGCCGAACGGGGCACGCTCCGGTCCGGCAGCGGTCGATACTGCGTTTCCCAACGTTGCAGGCGGGCCAATCCCGTTTCCAGGATGGTGATCGCGGCCTCGTGTCGCCCCTGCTGCCGGTGCCAGGCGGCCAAAGCCCGATCGGCGTGTCCCGAAAGGGGATCCACGCGGATGGCGCGTTCCCAAAGCCGTCGCGCCTCCTCCCCGCGCCCCTGGCGCTGCCAAACCTCGGCCAACATGTTCAAGGCCTCGACGTGGTTGGGGTCCAGGAGCGAGACCCGAACCAGAAGCTCCTCCTGCTCCGCGTAGGATTGCCCGTTGCGCAGGTTTTGCTTCACCTCGCGGAAAAGCTGCTTTTCCGCGCCGCGTCCGGGCAGTTTGGACTCGATGGTCAGTCGGTGCAGCGCCCCCGCGCTCCACAACAGCACCTCCCGGTAACGCATCAGCAGGAGCGACAACCCCGCATAAACCGCCAGACAGGCCAGCAGCCAGCGGAAGCGTCTAGAAACTCGCCAGGACACTTTCGCCCCCCAGAACCCGATCACCGCTTTGCACCGTCACCTGCAAACCCGGACTCTCCTCGATCAGCAGATCCGTCTGCGAGCCCCAGGTGATCATGCCGAATCGCTCTCCCGAAGCCACCTGCCTCCCCTCCTCCACCCAGGTGAGGATGCGTCCCACGTAATAATCGGCGATGCGGATCACGAAGAGCTGCCGATCGCGCTCATCGCGGATCTCCAAAGTCTCCCGGGCACTTTTGAGGACGAACTCCTCCTCGTCGGAGATGTCGAATGGAGGATGTCCCAGCCATTTGCGTAGAGCAATCAATCCCGGAATCATCTCGGCATACAAAAGATGCTTCTCGGCCTGTTTCATGCTGAGGTGCGGTCCGTTATGCACCGTGATACGGCGCACCTCCCCCGCCAGAGGGATCCGGTTGATGTGGACCCCGTGGGTCTTCATGAAAATGCCGATCAACCACCCCCGAAAATCGGGGGTGGTCAGGGGCCGTTTCAGATAATCCGTGAGCGCAACCCGAACCCCCTTTTTGACCACTTCGGCGATGGCGCCCGCTTCGACCCGCCGCACATACAACACCGTGCCATCCGCCGGAGCCACGATGACGGGGCCCGCCGGCGTGGCGCGTTCCGGATCCTTGACCAACCCGCCGTGGAGAAAATCGGTGACGTGGGCCGTCCACAACAGCAGTCCCGCACCGGCCAGGAGTATCCCTCCCAACCCGGTCAGACGGCGCAGAACGGTCACCACGGCGGAGGCCTCAAAGGGCCCGCAGGGCGGTGGTCAGATCGTCGCACAGATCCTCCACCCGCTCCAGACCGATGGAGAGCCGCACCACCTCGCGTCCCAGACCGATGGCCGCCTTCTCCTCGTCCGTCATGGAGGCGTGGCTGCCGGTATAGGGCTGCGCCACCATGGAGGTGACGCAGGCCATGCCCGTACCGGTTCCAAACAGGCGCAACGTATCCCTGAAACGCAGGTACCCCTCCCGATGGGCCTCGCTGAAGGCAAAGAAGATCAGGCCGCCATAACCGGTCAACTGGTTGCCGTCCACTTCGGGATAGTAGACCCGGGCGATTTCGGGACGTCTCTCCAGAAAACGGCGTACGGCCAGCGCCGACTCCTGCTGACGCAGCAGGCGAACCTCCAGGGTTTGCAGACTGCGCCGGGTCAACCAGGCGCTCTCGGGAGAGAGGACCGCGCCCCCGTAGAATCGCGTCTGGCGAAACTCCCGGTCCAGATCCTCCCGATCGGTCAGAACCACTCCCGACATGCAGTCGCTGTGTCCGGAAAAGTATTTGGTGCCGCTGTGCAGGGAAATATCGACGCCGTGTTGCAGCGGCTTCTGGAACAGGGGGGTGGCCCAGGTGTTGTCCACGGCGATCAAGGCTTCGGGAGCGGTGCGTCGCACCCGCTCCACCAGGGCGGAGAGCCTCACGGTGCGCAAAAACGGATTGGTGGGCGTTTCCAGGAAGATCAACCGGGTGGTCGGGGGAATGCGCTCCCACTCGTCCGCCTGGCTCAAATCCAGGAGATGCAGCGCGAACCCCCGCCGTTCGGCCATGCGCTGGAAAAGCCGGAAGGTGCAGCCGTAGACCAGCCGGTTGAGGACCACGGCTTGGCCGGGTCGCACCAGCTCGAAAAGGCTCTGGATGGTCGCCATGCCACTGGCCATGGCCACGGCGAAACGGGCCTGTTCCAGCAGGGCCACCGTGCCTTCCAGCTCTGCCACGTTGGGGTTGTCGTTGCGGCTGTAGAAATAGGGCGAGTCGGCGGCAAAGGCGCTGGACTGATAGATCGGCGTCACCGCCGCATGGGCGGCGGAGTCGTCGATGCGGCAATGCAGGGCCAGGGTACGGCTATCGGGGCCTGGGGGGTTCATTCCTCCTCCTCGGGTTCGTCGGCGGCAGCGGTTCCCTCCCGCAAGGAACGACGCAGGGTGGCCAGGCGTTCTGCGGAAAGAGCGCGCCCTTCGAAATGGGGCAGCGCCGTAGCATCGCTCTCCGAGCGGGCCACCTCGATGGGGATGGTGGGAAAATGGGCCCGGTCGTAGACCTCGTGCCAGTGCAGGACCACCCCTTCCGGAAGCCGCAGTTCGACACCCGTGTCCTCCGGGGCATCCTTGCCCAGTACGAAGCGGTAGTGTTCGCCAGCGCCGAGAGCGACTTCGCTCCAGGAGGCGTCCGCCCCTCCCACCAGGCGATAGTAGACCGCCGTATCGACCGGGGTGGTGTTGTGCAATTGCACGTGGAAGGAGGCGATTTCCCCCCGCCAGTGGCAGACCTGGGATTGCAGGGCCACCTTGGGAAGTCGCTCAAGTCGGGGACGGGCCTGCAAAGCGGGCAGCATGCGGATGCCGGAGGGGGCTTGGCAGTGTCGGCAACGCCCCTCCCCGTCAAGTCCCACCACCCGGGTATTGAGACCGAAGCGGCGCACCTGCAGGCTGCCGCAGACCCGGCAGGTGGTACTGGTGGCTTCGACATCCAGGACATTGCCCAGATAGACGTGGGCCAACCCCATGCTTTGAGCCAGACGGCGCGCCCTCTGCAGGTTTTCGACGGGGGTGCGGCAGGTTTGAGTCAGACGATATTCCGGATGAAAACGGGCAAAGTGGGTCGGCACCTGAACATCCAGATGGTTCAGAATCCATTCGATGACCTGCCGGGCCGAGGCTTCGTCGTCGGAGATATCGGTCACCATGAGGTTGCTCACCTCCAGGTGCTTGCCCGCCCGATGCACCTGCCGAACCGCTTCCAGCACCGGCTCCACCCGCCCGCCGGTCAACTGCCGGTAATAGCCGGGGTTGATCGATTTGATGGAGAGGGTGAAGATGTCGATGACCGGCAACAACTCCTCCACCGCTTCGGGGGTGATGTAGAAGGCCGACTTGAAGAGGTTGATCAGACCCGCCTCCCGTGCCAGGCGGGCGGTGTCCAGAACGAATTCGTGCCAGACCACAGGATCGTTGTAGGTCCAGGAGAGTACCCGGATGCCGTGGCGCACCGCCGTCTCCACCACCTGTTCGGGGGAAAAGGCGTAAATATCGCCATCCTCGACGTATCGGGATTGGGAGGTCTTCCAGTTCTGGCAATAGGAGCAGTTGAGATTGCAGCCGATATTGCCCAGGGAGAGGGTGCGCGCCCCCGGCGCATAGTGAAACACCGCCTCGGTCTCGATCACCTCTTCGGTCAGATGCACCCCCTTGCCGTAAGAAAAGGTGACCAGACGCCCTCCGACATTGCCCCGCACCCCGCAAACCCCCACGCCGCCCTCCCGGATGCGACACCGCCTTGGGGAGAGGTTGCATTGCACCTCGCCACCTTCCAGAAGGGTTTCCAGGCGGGCGGGCTGGTAAGTCTCCCTCCAAAGGGGTGGGTTCTCCATATCAAACTCCTTGCATGAATGACGACATCCAGGAAGATGGCCCCGATTCGCTGGTCTTCGGAACCACCCAGTCCTCCTTCTCCGGGGGAGGCAGGGCGTTTCGATCGATTTTGCCGTTGGGATTCAGGGGAAAGGCGTCGAGGCAAACCACAGCGGTGGGCGCCATGTAGGCGGGCAATTGCCGGGTCACCGCCTGCACCAGTTGCAGACCTCCGGGGAACCCCGTCCTGGCCGGAACCACATAGGCCACCAGGACATCCCCTCCCCCCGGACGTTTCCGCAGAATCACCACCGCCCCCTGAACCCCTGGTTCCCGGGCCAGCAGGGTCTCGATCTCCTCCAACTCCACCCGGAAACCGCGAATTTTGACCTGAAGGTCGGCCCGCCCCAGAAATTCGATGCGACCATCCGGCAGATAACGCCCCAGATCGCCGCTGCGAAAGAGCCGCTCTCCCGGTTCGCCGAAGGGATCGGGGATGAACTTCCGCCGGGTCAGCTCCGGGCGCTTCAAATAGCCCTTGGCTACACAGGGACCGCCCAGATGGATCTCACCCACCACACCCACCGGAACGGGCTGCAGAAACTCGTCCAGCAGGTAGACCCGCACGTTTTCCAGAGGCCGCCCGATGCAAGGCCCCAAAGGCAATTCGGGCTCCTCCACGTCGGTTAAATGGGCGGTTGCAGTCACCGTGCCTTCGGCGGGACCGTATCCGTTGAAAAAAGCACGCCCCGGAGCCCAGCGGCGCACGTTGGCATTGGTGCAACGCTCGCCCACGGCGATCAGGGTCGACACCCCCTCCAGCCCCTCCGCCGCAAGCACGGTCAACAGCGAGGGGGGCAGCATGGCCAGGGTGATGCGGCGCTCTTTCAGGGTGCGCGGAATCTCCAGCAGGGTGAACAGGGTGTGGCCTCCGGCCAACACCAGGGTGGCCCCCGCCATCAGCGCCATGAAGATCTCCCACACCGCCACATCGAATCCCGGCGAGGCAAACTGCAACACCCGGCTCTCCGGCCTCATGCCAAACCATCGATTGGATTGATGAATCAGATTACACAACCCCCGGTGGGCCAGCAAAATGCCCTTGGGCTGCCCGGTGGAACCGGAGGTGAAGATCACATAGGCGGTACGTTGCGCTGTAAAACACACATCGGGAGGAGCCTCCTCCGCTTCAAGCGTCACCTCTTCAACACACAGCGCCCGATGCGGCTCCAGAGGCAGTTGCCCCACCAGGGAACGCCGGGTCAAAACCAGAGGGGTCTCGATTTCGGAAAACATGAAGGCCAGCCGTTCCTGCGGATAAGCCGGATCCAGGGGCACATAGGCCCCTCCCGCCTTCAGGATGGCCAACAGCCCGATCACCATCTCCGGACTACGCTCCACACAGAGCCCGACCAAAAGGTCCGGGCCAACCCCTCGCGCCCGCAACAGCCCGGCCAGTCCGTTGGCCCGTCGCTCCAGTTGCCGGTAGGAGAGGGTGCGACCATCCGCGCCTTCCACGGCGATGGCGTCGGGAGAACGCCGGGCTGTCTCGCTCACCAAGTGGTGAATGCCCACCCCGTCCGGGAAATATCCCTCCGATCCGCTCCAGGCCAGCAGCCGCTCCCTCTGCAGAGGGGAAAGCCACGACAAACGGGTCACCGCAAGCCCTTTGCCCTCCTGCACCGCCTGCCGCCAGGAACGCACCAGGGTGGCGAAATGGTCCGCCATCCGGGTCAAGGCCTCGGGCGGCATCCGATCACTCCGGGCCAGCAACCGGACCTCCCCGGCCCAGTGCAGCATCCATCCGGACGCTTCGGTCTCCGCCGGCCCTGCCGGCTCCCCCGCCAGAAGGAGAGCCGCTCCCTCCCGAATGGGGTCTTGCCCGCTCGACGCCAGGGCCTGGGTTACCCGGTCGAGATAAAGAAGCGGGTCCGGGTGGTTCTGAAAGTCGATTGCCACCTCTTTCCAGCCTGCCTCGTCCTCGAAAGCCACCCGTAGCGCAAAACAGGTCGTCCCGATCCAGCGCCCCAGAAACAGCCCCCAAAGCGCAACCCGCTCCCCGGCGGATGTGACAGGAACCTCGATGGCGACGCACCGGCTCATCCAGGAGGAATCGATCGGAAAATCAGAAACTTGCAAATTCTCACCTTCGCCGGATCGCCGAAAGTTAAAGGAAACCGTTCCCGATTCCCCGTTCAAACTTGTCTCTTTTCATACGCTTTTTTAATTTTATCTCATAGGAAAGCGCTTCGCCAGGGTGATTTCGCTTCCTGTTTTCGATATGCTGCAACCAATTGAAACCCGTCGGAGGATCCTTCATGAAACAGGACGAAGTGATGCAGCGTCTGTTGACCTTTTTCCGGGAGGAGTGGCAGGCCGGGGACGTTTCGGCGGAGACCGAACTGTTGCGGGAGCTGATCACCGACTCCCTGCGCCTGGTCACTCTGGCCCTGTTCATGGAACAAAGCTTCGGGGTGCGCTTCGCCCCGACGGACATGAATCCGGACCTGTTCCACTCCCCGGCCAGTTTGGCCCGGTTCATCGTGGAAAAGTCTCCCTGATCCATGTCCGAACGCCTCTCTTTCCTCGGTGCGGGCCGCCTCGACGAGGCCACGCGCGCCAAACACGACGCCACGCATCGCCCCGAGGTGGTGCTGGCGGTGTTGGCCATGCTGCTGCTTTACGGCTGGCTCTTCACGCCACTGGCTGCCGTGTTGGGGTTGCCTTCCCCACGGGGCGTGGCGGCCATGCTGGGCATCACACCCTTGCTGCACTTCGACCACGGCATGCTGGACTCCCGCCTGCGGGTGCCCTATACCGAACTGCTGCCGGCGGATCAGGAGAGGTTGCTGTTGCTGCTGCTGGTGGCGGGGGCCTTTCTCAGCGCCTACTTTTCGCCCCTGCCTCGCAAGCGGGCCGCCCTGCTGGGCTGGTTTCTGCTGGGATTGCTGGTGCTGTACGGCTGGCAGGCCCTGTGCGGTCTGCTCTTCTGCCATCTGCTGGTCTATCTGCTGTTCCACCCCCCGGCCAACGCCAATCGCATGGGCCAATCGGGCCTGATGGCCGGACTGCTGCTGCTGGGAAGCCTCTGGTCCCCCGGAAGCGATGCCGTTCATCCACTCTACTTCCTGTTGCCCCCCGCGTTCGCCCTCTTCTGCCGATTTCCGCTCCGCACCCTGTTGGACTGCGCCCCTCTGGCAGCGGGGCTGCGCAAAGCCGCCATCTGGAGTACCACCCTCGTGGTTCTGGTCGGCGCCATCCGGCAGGGAGCCCTCGGGGAGACCTGGACGCTGCCTCTCTATCTGCTGCTCTTCTGCTGGTATTGGGAGCGGCTGATGATGTACGACATCGATTACCGGGGAGGTCTGGTGCCCAGGGAACTCTCCCTCGTCGGCTATCTCTCCCTCTTTCTCTCCCCGGCCAGCCTGCTCAACTGCTCCTGGGGCGTCGATATCGGCCAAGGCTACAGCTATACGGAAAACAATTTCTACGCCACCGACAAAAACCGCATCGTCCTGGAAGGGGTGCGCCTTTGGGGTGCGGCGCTGATCTATCTGGTTTTCGGCAATCTGCTGCTCGAAACAGCCGTCGGCTTTTGCGAAAGTCTGGGGGTGCCCGTCTTCAAAGGCAACCTCTACCGCCTCTCCAGCCATTTCACGGGGGGAGGCCGGGTGGATACGGCATCGGTGATCCTGACCTGTTTTCTGGAACAGATGCGCTATCTTCTGGTCTGGGCGGGGGTGCTGCACGTCAAGGTGGGCATCTGGAGGGTCTGCGGCTATCGCTTCGCTCCCTACTACGATCATCCCTGGCTGGCCACCAACCTGGTGGTGCTCTATACCCGTTTCACCTTCTATTACCGGGAATTCCTGGTACGGGTCTTCTACTATCCGGTCTTCTTCCGCCTGACCGGCTGTCCGGTCAGCCTGCGCATCTTCCTGGCCACCTTCGCCGCCGTGGCCCTGGCCAACATGCTGGTGGGACACCTGCCGGAACAGATGTTCTTCAACGGCATGCGCTTTGAAAACATCGGCAACGTCCTGATCCGCTGGCCCTATTTCTTCCTGCTGGCAGCGGGCATCACCGTGGCGGAACTCTGGCTGATGCGCCATCCGAGTCGCCGAAAACCGTGGACTCCCGACCGGCGCTTCGTCCTGGATCTGCTGGCCATGTACGCCACTTGGCACTTCTATGCCGTGATCCATGTCTTTGCCCACATGGATCGCAACGCCACCCTGAGTCACAACGTCAAACTGTTTCTGATTGCCTGGGGCTGGTCGCCACCCTGAAGAGGAGACGACCCGGCGTCCCCGAGGGACGCCGGGCAGTGGAATATCAGAACTTCTCTTTCCAGCCGCCGATGGTCACGTTGCTGCCACCGCTGCCCAGGGAGGGCATGTCGCCGGAATTATAGGTAATGGTGGAATTATTGCCGAAGCTGACCGAACCGCCGCTGACAATGGCGCCGGTCACGTCGGCATTCTCCTCGACATTCACCTGGGTAGCCGAACCCGAGGAGACCACTACGCCCTTGAAGGCGCTGTTCTGTTTCAGGTTCAGGCTGCCGGTACTCGGGTTGGACCCCCCTTTGCCACCGCTGCCCCCCTTGTCACCGTCATCCTTGCCACCGCTGCCGCCATCCTTGTCGCCGTCATCCTTGCCACCGCTGTCACCACCCTTGTCGCCCGATCCACCACCCTGGAACAGGTCGCCGCCATCATCCTTGCCACCGCTGCCGCCATCCTTGTCACCGCCGCTATCCTTGCTGCCGCTGCCGCCATCCTTGTCGCCGCCGTCGTCCTTGCCGCCGCCATCGTCCTTCCCGCCACTGCCGCCATCCTTGTCGCCGCCACCGTCTTTGCCGCCGTCATCCTTGCCGCCACCGGCCGCCCAGGCAGGAGAAACCAACAGGTCAAAGGCACTCCCCACCACATAACCGACCGTGGAAGTCAGGCTGGCCGTGAAGGAGCCGGTCGCTCCCGATTCCGCCAAGACGACGCCCGACCCGAAAAGCACGCTCAACCCCAGTAAACCCGCGATCAACTTGCCCTTGAACATGTTCATCTCCTTCCAATCGTTACCCTGCAGGCGCGAGGGCAGTGCGTTTCCCGTTGTGCATCAGGAGCCGTACAGGTAGACCACCAGGTTCTTGGTCGAGCCACCCACGTTGACATTGGCGTTCTGTTCGATATCGCCGCTGCGGATGTGCAGAGTCACCGACCCGCTCGGGTTGATCACCAGGGAGGCGTTCTGGCTCAAGGTCAACGCATCGATGTAGTAGGTGCCCGGCGTCAGGGTCACGGTGCCGTTGTTGCCGACGGTCAAGCTGGAATAGCTGCCGGGAGCCACGGTCTGGCTCTTGTTGTTGTCGATACTCACGGAGGTCGTGCCCGTTCCGGGGAAGTTGCCCAGGGAGGGGATGTCCACCGACGCGGAAGTCAACTGCCCGCTGGAGTTGAGTACATTGCAGTCGGCCGAGCCGCCACCGGCGTCCTTGCCACCACCATCCTTGCTTCCGCTGCCGCCGTCTTTGTCCCCGCTATCCTTGCCACCACCATCCTTGTCCTCACCGCCCTTGCCGCCACTGCCGCCGCCGGCAGCCAGGGCATTGCCCACCACCAATCCGGGAATCTCCTGCAAACGCGCCCAGAAGGTCGAGCGAGCTTCTCCCGGCAGCAGAGAGGCGGAGCTGCACCCGGAGCTGGTTACCGCATGACCGTTGACTTTGACCCCGTTGCCCACTTCCAGAGCAGCATTGCCGACCACCGGGTTGCTCAAGGGAACCGACCCGCCGGTACAGGTCACCGAGAGCGAGGTGGTACGGCGGTTGTTGCCGGTCACCTGGGCGGTATAGGAATTGGGCGTTCCCGTAGCGGTGAACTTCACCGTCACCGACTTGCCCGTGGCAATGGTGCGGGTCACCGTGACATCATTGCCCTGAACCACCGCGCCGGAGAGCTGATTCGGCAGGCAGTTCACGGCCTTGAGTTCGGAAACCACCACCTGGGCTCCCGATTCGGCCACATTGAAGGAGTCCCCACCCTGCACGGTATCGGCGGCGATTTTTCCCGTGGAGGTGAAGAATTTGGAGACCACGACTCCGACGACGCCCAATACCGCCAGCACCACGAGCGCCATCATCATCAACGAGCCCTGTTCCCGCCTCATACGCATTTTCATTGTCAGTTCCTCACGTAGGCCGCCGTCCGTAATGGGATACCAATGACCACACTCCCGCCCAATTTGGAAGAGGTCTTTTCCACCCTGAAATCGATCTGCACCACGCAGTTGGACTGCAAGGCGAAGAGCAGACTCCCGGCTTTGATGTCCTGAGCCAGGATGTCGTTGTTCATGTAAATGACACTTCCCGTCTGTTTGAACAAAACGATCGTTCCGGCCGGATCGTTATTGTCGAACTGAACGGAGCCTGCTCCGGAGGGCTGACTGAGGGTGGAACAGATACCCCCTTGCAGCTCCCGGGACATTCTCTCCATGGCGACCTGTCCCTGGGTGGCAAGGGGGATCAGGTCCCGGCTGAAGAGGTAGTTGCTGAAACCGGAGGAGATCATTTTCACCCCGACCACGCCGACGATGGACATGATCACCAAGGTGATGATCATTTCGATCAGGGTAAAACCGCGTCCCCTCTGCTCCCTGCCCACTCCGCCTTCGCACCCTGTCATGGCCGACCTCCCTATTTGGCGAAGTAGGCCTGTTGATTGCTCAAGGTCTGCCCGTCGCTGGCCTTGATCACTTGCACGAAAACACATTTATAGGTTTCCGTGGTTGGCGCCGCCCCGGTACAAACCACCGAACCGCCCACCACTGAAGCGCCCTCGATGGTCACCTGGCGGTTGAAGGTGACGGTTGCGCCAATATCGATGCCGTTCTGTGAGGGATATTTGGCTGAGGTGATGTTGTCGAAACCGGTCGAACCGAGTTCCCCCACCTCTGCCCGCATCTGTTCCAGCACCTGATCCGCCAAAAAGCGCCCCTGTACCGACTCGCGCAAAAAGGAGGAGCGCAACACCGATGAATAGAGGGGCACCAGCCCGGCAAAGGCCACGGAAACCACCACCAGGAAAATGATCAACTCAATCAACGAGAAGCCACCACGCTCCCGGTACATGATCTCATTTCCCCTCCGGAAACATCTCATGAGGCAACCACGGCCCCGGTGGTACGAATAACCTGAACGGTGCGAGTCAGGCCATTTCCCGCCAGGGCGATTATGACGGTATTGGCTCCCGGATACCCTTTTCCATTAAAGGTGACGCTGAAATTACTGATCGTCGCCTTGGCCAGGGTTACGGCGCTTACCTGAACCCCGCTGCCGTTGACGATTTCGTAGGAGGTTGTGGAAACCATGCGGATGGTATGATTGCCTCCTCCGTTCATGGCCAACGATTGGGCCAGGCGGATATCCTGCACCAGCTGCACCACCTGGGCATCCAGTTGAAAGAGGTCCCCGGGGTTGCGCTGCATGACCGATACGCTGATGATCCCCAGCAGCACCATCACGATGATCAGCTCGATCAGCGTGACACCATCCTGGGGAGTCCTGGACCGCCATCTTCTTTGTACACCCATTTGCAGCCCCATCGCTATATAACCGTCGTTGCATTGATGTGGCCAAGGGCCGTCTCGTGCAGCCCGCTACAAGAAGCATACCAGAAACGGAACTCCACGTCGTATAAAGAAGTGTAACTATTTGAGCGATATTTTGGTCCGGTTCCTGCTTGATTCAAGCCAATTCCCGGCAAACTTGACCCACGGCCGCCTTGATGCACATCAATTCAAGAGGATCCCTGGTCATGCGCGGCATTCAGTGATATGAAGACCTATCAATTTGCCCGTTGAAGCCGAACTGAAGATGGATCGCACAAACTACACAAGATTTTGCGTGGATCTTTTGAAAAATGTGCGAAAGATTTTGTTGACAATCGCTGTGTGAAACGACACACTGCTGTGCGCAATTACATTTAAGAATATAAAAAATCGTTATGATCCCTTAACCTTGGAGAGGGAGGCGTCCCCATGTCGCAAACCACCGCAGGTCACGCCCATCACTGGGAAACCAGTTGGGCACCGTTGGCTGCCGTACTCGGCATTTTTTTGATCCTCGTCATGGGATTTTCCCAGTATTTCGTCTACCATAACACATTGATGACGATCATTTTCGCCGGCATCGGCACCCCGATCCTGCTGGCCGGTCTGGCCCGCTGGGTCAGTGAAGGCCTGACCCAGAAGGCCATCATTCCCGGACTGGCCATCCACGCCATCCCGGTCTTCATCGTCTCGGAAGTCTTCATCTTCCTGGGCTTTTTCTCCACCTACTGGACCATGCGCCTCTCCGCCCCCTCCTGGCCGCCTGCCGGGACCCCGGAACACATCAATCTGGTCCTGCCCCTCATCATGACCGCCATTCTGGTCTCCTCCTCCTTCACCATCCATGTGGCGGAAGAGAAGCTGGAGCACAACGACATGGGCGGTTTCCGCTCCTGGCTGATGCTCACCATCGCCCTGGGCGCCGTCTTCCTGGGCTGCACCATCTACGAGTACAGCCACCTGCTGCACGCCGGCTTCGGTCCCTCGACCAACTCCTACAGCACCGCCTTCTACTCCATCACCGGATTCCACGCCTCCCACGTTCTGGTGGGCCTGGGCATCTTCATCGCGGTGCTGCTGCCCGCTTTGGGTGGCAAAACCAACAAGACCTTCCTCGGCGTGGCCAGCGTTTACTGGCACTTCGTCGACATCGTCTGGTTCTTCGTCATCTCTCAGGTCTACTACTGGTAGGACGAGGATACGAATCGCCATGTCCGCCACGGGTCACTGGCTCAAAAAGGGATGGGGAGTGCTGGTCGGAGCGTTGCTGCTCCTGACCCTCGCCTCCGACGCTCTGGCGGGAATGTACCGCCAGCGCGACTCCCTGCTCGACCCGGCCATGTTTCGCATCGACGAACCGAAGTTCATGGGCGTCCGCTTCGACGGGGAGACCCTGTTGAGAGATGGGCAGGGCCGGGTTTTCAAATTTCAGGAGATGGTGGGAAAGCCCCTGATTCTGGTCTTCTCCTACTTCACCTGCGACGGGGCCTGTTCCACCGTCAACAACTCTCTCAAGGAGCTGCTGCGTCCTATCGAGCGGTCCCGAATCGGCGAAGACTTCCAGGTGTTGACCGTCTCCTTCGACCAATACGATACGGTCGAAACCCTGGGCTCCTTCGCCAAGGCTCTCGATTTGCCCCCTGAATGGAATCAGGGCTGGCGTTTGGCTTTGCTGGAAAACAAGGACACCATCCACGACGTGACGGGTAAGGTTGGCTTCAAGTATTACTGGCAAGCCCAGGACAAAACCTTTTACCACCAGAACGTCATGATCTTCCTCTCGTCGGAAGGCAGAGTGGTCCGCTACCTCTATGCGGGATCGAACACACCGAAGGATGTGGAACTGGCTCTTCTCGATGCCCGCCAGAATCAGTTCCGCCCTTCCCAGGTGATCGATCTGATGGTTTCCCTGTGTTACAGCTACAACTTCAAGGAAGGGCGGTATACCTACAACCTGCCTGCCTTTATCGGCGGCGGTTCCTTCCTGTTTGGCATTGGTCTTTTGGTGGGCTCCCTGGTCCTTTACCGCAAGAAGCATTCTGGTTAGGAGGTTCGACATGAGGGCGCGTTTGTTCTGGTTGGCCGGAGCCCTGGTGGCAGGCATTCACTCCACGGCGCATGCTGCGGAGCCCGCCAAGGCGGTAATTCTCGATCCCGCGGAACACTGGGATAAGTTGTGGCACACCCTGCTGACCGATCTCACGATCATCGGCACCGTCTTCGCCGTCCTGGCGGTGATCTTCATCCTGAAGTTCCGCACCACGGATCCCAACGCCGTGGGCTCCGCCCCCAAGCTCACCTCGGCCCAGGCCTGGGGTTGGGCCCTGATCCCGGCCTTCCTGTTCATGGCCGACGACTTCTTCCTCTCCGCCAAGGGATGGAGCCTCTGGAACATCCAGCGGCAGGTTCCCGCCGGAGCCATGGAAGTCAAGGTTCGCGGCGCCATGTGGGCCTGGAGCTTCGAATACGAAAACGGCATCTCCACCACCTACATGGTCGACTCCAAGGATGGTGACGGACTGGTCGTTCCCGTCGGCAAACCCGTGGTGCTGCGCATGACCTCCGACGACGTGGTCCACTCCTTCTTCCTGCCCAAACATCGGGTGAAGGAAGATCTCATGCCCGGTCGTATCACCTACCTCTGGTTCATGCCCAAGGAGGTCGGTGAAACCTTCGTCACCTGCACTGAGTACTGCGGCCTGCGTCACTCCGCCATGTACGCCCCGGTGAAGGTCCTCTCCCAGGCCGATTACGACACCTGGGTGAAGAAGATGAAGAAGGCCTGATGCCCCTAGACAAGACAAACCTCCAAGACCACACAGCGAGGATAAACGATTTATGAGCGCCCAAGCGAGCGGTTTCAGTTTGAAGGAATGGATCCTCACCACGGATCACAAGCGAATCGGCATTCTCTACCTCATCGGTTCCATGGCGGCCTTCGCCGTGGCCGGTATCATGGGTCTGCTGATCCGCATCGAACAATCCAGCCTCGGTCCCACCATCGTCGGTGACGCCGTCACCGGCGGCGAGCAGTACAACGTCTGGCTCTACTTCCATGGGGCGGCCATGATCCTGGCCTTCCTCATCCCGGGATTGACCGGCTTCTTCGCCAACTACTTCCTGCCCCTGATGATCGGCGCCAAGGACGTGGCCTTTCCGAGAATCAACGCCTTCTCGGTCTGGCTCTTCTGGATCGCCATCGTCCTGGCCCTGTTGACCTTCGTGATCCCGGACAAACCGGACGTGCTGTGGACGGGCTATCCCCCTTATTCCATCATGACCTCCGGCAACACCGCCTTCTACGTCTTCACCGTGCATCTGCTCGGCTTCTCCTCCATCCTGGGCGCCGTGAACTTCCTGGTGACCGTCATCTACATGCGGGCCCCCGGCGTTGGCTGGAACCAACTCAATATCTTCACCTGGACCACCGTGGCCGCCTTCGTCATCCAGCTCATCTTCATCCCCGTGCTGGCCGCCGCCGTGACCATGCTCCTCTTCGACAAGTACCTCGGCACCCACTTCTTCGATCCGGCTGCCGGCGGCGACGTGCTGCTCTACCAGAACCTCTTCTGGTTCTACTCCCATCCGGCGGTCTACGTCATCTTCCTGCCGGCCATGGGCGTCCTCTTCGAAATCGTCTCCACCATGGCCAAAAACCGGGTCTTCAACTACAAGGCCTGCGTCTACGGCGGCATCTGGGGCATCGTTCTCATCTCCGGCGAAGTCTGGGTGCATCACCTCTACGTCTCCGGCATGCCCGACTGGCTGCGCATCGGTCAGATGGTAACCACCCTGCTGATCTCCGTACCCGTCGGTCTGATGACCATCTCCCTGTTCGGCACCCTCTACAAGGGCGCTTTGACCATCAACGTCGCCTCGACCTATGCCATCGCCTGCCTCTTCCTGCTGCTCGTCGGCGGGCTCACCGGCATCCCCCTGGCCATGACCTCGGTGACCGTGCATCTCTCGGAAACCGCCTTCGTTCATGCCCACTTCCACTACATCATGGCCCTCTTCGCCACCTTCGCCATCATCGGCGGCGTCTACTTCTGGTTCCCCAAGATGACCGGTCGTTATGCCAACGAAAAGGTCGGCAAGATCGGCTTCTGGGTCTCCTTCATCGGCGTCAACTGGACCTTCTGGCCCCTCTTCAAGATCGGTATCGCCGGCATGCCCCGTCGTTACTGGGACTACCAGATGTTCCCCGAATTCGAAGCCACCCATAAATTCGCCACCATCGGCGCCTTTCTCATCGGCGTCGGCATGGCCATCGTCCTGATCAACTGGATCAAGAGTGCCATCAGCGGCGAAAAGGCTCCGGAAAATCCCTGGAAATCCAAGTCCCTGGAGTGGACCCACTGCCCCTCCCCTCCCGGACCCGGCAACTTCCCCAAGGATGTGGTCGTGGACAGCAACTGGACGCCTTACAGCTACAATAAAGAGTGACGCAAAAGACTAGGGTATGTTGACATTTGCCAGATTTTGGTTCCTGGCAAGGCGCAAGACGGTGAGGAAGC
>JADGAQ010000034.1 GCA_015231925.1 Magnetococcales bacterium | reverse complement strand
TGGCGGCGGCTCCCGTGGCCCCGGCAGCGGAGGCCCCGGCTCCCGTGGCGGCGGCTCCCGTGGCCCCGGCAGCGGAGGCCCCGGCTCCCGTGGCGGCGGCGACCGCTCCCAAAGCGACCGCTCCCAAAGCCTCTGCCGCACCGGCCCGTGCCGGTGGATTGAGCGCCGAGGAACGCGCCGCTCGCGCCGCCAAAGCGGCCGCCGCCGCCAAGGCTGCGGCTGCGGCCAAAGCCGCCCGTGCGGCCAAGGACAAGGATTCGCCTTCTTCTGAAGAAGGTTGACCGGACTGAGGACACCTAACAGGATGCCGACATGAGCCAATCCAACCTCCTGATCAGCTCGTCTCCGCACATTCACAGCGGAGAATCCGTATCGCACGTCATGCGATCCGTCATCTGGGCCCTGATGCCTGCCACGGCCCTTTCGGTCATGATCTTCGGCTGGCCGGCGCTGCTGGTGATTCTGATCACCACGGCCTCCTGCCTGGCCACGGAGGTGATCGTCAACCGGTTGCGTCACAGAAGCTCCACCCTGGGCGACAACTCGGCGGTTCTGACCGGCATTCTGCTGGCTCTGACCCTGCCGCCCCACTCCCCCTGGTGGATCTGCGTCATCGGCGGGGCCTTCGCCATCGCCCTGGGCAAGCAGCTCTACGGTGGACTGGGCTACAACATGTTCAATCCGGCGCTCATCGCCCGGGTCTTCCTGCTGATCTCCTTCCCGGTGGAACTGACCACCTGGCCGGTGCCCAATCCGCTGCTGGGCGACCACGCCTTCACCCTGAGCCAGGGTTTGGCCATCATCTTCGGCGGTCCCGACATGGCCAAACAGATGGCCGACGTGGTCACCGCGGCCACCCCGCTGGGGCAGTACCGCACCGAAGTGGGCATGGGGCATCTCATCAAGGAGGCGCTCTTCGGCAGCTACGGATTCAGCTACGGCAACGCCGCCGCCGGCATGATCAACGGCTCCCTGGGCGAAACCTCCGCCATTCTGCTGGCCCTGGGCGGTCTCTACCTGCTGCGCAAGAAGGTCATCACCTGGCACATCCCGGCGGCCATGTTCGCCGGCTGTCTGGGCCCGGCGGCCCTCTTCTGGGTGATGAATCCGGGGCTTTATCCCGATCCCCTCTTCCATCTGCTGACGGGGGGACTGATCATCGGGGCCTTCTTCATGGCCACCGACATGGTCACCTCGCCGATCACGCCCCTGGGACAAATCGTCTTCGGGTTGGGCTGCGGGCTGCTGACCTACATCATCCGCACCTGGGGCGGCTATCCCGAGGGGGTCTCCTTCGCCATTCTGATCATGAATTCCGCCGTTCCGTTGATCGACCAGTACACCCGGCCCGCCATCTATGGCCAGACCCGCAAAGTCAAGGCAGGAGGAGCCGCCAATGCCTGAATACCTTCGCATGGGATTGGTTTTGACCATCATGAGTGTGCTGGCCACGGCCATTCTGGCCCAGACCGACGCCATCACCCAGGGGCCCATCGCGGCGGCCAAGCGGGAGGAGACCTTGCGGGCTCTGGAGCAGTTGTTGCCCAAGGGCTTCACCAACAACCCGGTGGAAGACACCATCTCCCTGGCCGACAAGCGGCTCAACCGCAAGGAGAAGCCGGTTCTCTTCTATCGGGCCCGCAACGGCGAGAAGAATCTGGCCACGGTTTTCATGGTCTCCGCGCCGGACGGCTATTCGGGCAACATCGACGTGCTGGTTTGTCTGTCCCACGATGGCGTCGTCCAGGGGGTGCAGATCGTCTCTCACGCCGAGACGCCCGGTTTGGGTGACAAAGTGGTCAAGGTGCCTTCCTGGCTGGAGTTCTTCAAGGGCAAGAACCTGATGAACGCCAACTGGGCGGTGAAGAAGGACGGGGGTGATTTCGACCAGTTCGCCGGGGCCACCATCACGCCACGCGCCATCGTCAATGCGGTCAAACGGGGTTTGGAGTATTACAATGCCAACCGCGAGACCATCTTTGCCGCACGGAGTGGATCATGAGCGAATCCCGCAAAGTATTCGTCGACGGTATTTGGAACAACAACCCCATCTTCGTGCAGTTTCTGGGCATGTGTCCCTTGCTGGGGGTTTCCACCAGCGCCATCAACGGCGTGGGCATGGGCATCGCCACCACGGCGGTTCTGGTGGGATCCAACATGGCCATCGCCGGGGTGCGGAAGTTCATTCCCAACGATGTGCGCATTCCGGCCTTCATCGTGTTGATCGCCGCCTTCGTGACGGTGATCGATCTGTTGATGAACGCTTTTGTGCACGATTTGCACAAGGTGTTGGGCTTGTACATTCCGTTGATCGTGGTCAACTGCATCATTCTGGGGCGGGCCGAGGCCTATGCCTTCAAGAACACGGTACTGAGTTCCATGGTGGATGGGTTGGCTTCCGGGTTGGGTTTTACGGTAGCGATCACCCTGTTGGGCGGGGTTCGGGAGATTTTGGGGTCGGGACAGATTTTCGGGTTCGATCTCTTCGGGTCCGCCTATCATCCGGCGATTGCCTTCATCATGCCGCCGGGGGCGTTTCTGGCCTTGGCGGGGTTGCTGATCCTTTTCAAGTGGTTGAGCCGGAAGTCTGCCTGATCTCATAGCCCGAGGATCTTACAAAAAAGCCCAATGAAAATCTTTCATTGGGCTTTTTTGTTCTTAAAGTTGCAAAAAGGGTTGGGGGAGTCTGAGGGGGAGCTCCGCTGCCCCCTCAGGGTTTTGCCTTTGGCCTTTGCCGGGTCGAAGCCCTAAAGAAGAATACCGAACCCGGAACCTGTACTGTACGTTATGAAAGCTTCGACCCGGCCGGAGGGGGCCAGGGGAGGGTCTCATCCTCCCCATCTTTAAACTCGCCAACCGCTGCAAACGCCGGATAAGACGCCTTCGTTCCGAAAGCCACGGTTCGGCAAACCCCGGCTTCGGCGCATTTGGCAAGTTCTAAGGATGGGGAGGATGAGACCCTCCCCTGGCCCCCTCCGGCCGGGTCGAAGCTCGACCCGAGTTTGGCGCGGGATCGGGGTTGGGTATTCTTCTTTAAGGCTTCGACCCGGCAAAGGACAGAGGACAAAGGACTAAAGGAAAAGTCCTGAGGGGGCAGCGGAGCTCCCCCTCAGACTCCCCCAACCCTTTTTGCAACTTTAAAGGACTAAACGGGTTGCTCCGCCAATTCTCTGGCCTGGGTCAGAAATACCCGGATGATGTCCGAACGGGTCACCACCCCCACCAACTGCCCCGCCTCATCCACCACCATCAACCGCTTGATCTGCTTCTTCTTCATCAAGTCCACCGCCGCTTCCAACGTCGCCCCCGCCTCCACCGTGATCACCGGCACACTCATATGATCCCGCACCCGCCCCCGAAACCCCTGCATTCCAGCCCGATGCACAAACAAATGCTCCAGCGACTCCCACAACGTCACCGTCGGATGATGACACGGTATGCCAATGGCCTTCAGTAAATCCGCCTCCGCCAACACCCCCAGCAACCGCCCGTTCTCCCCCACCACCGGCAACCCACTGATGTGCCGCTCCAACATCACCGCCGCCGCCTCCACCAACGCCATCTCGGGCGCAATGGTCACCACCTCCCGACTCATCACCCGCTCCACCGCAATGGCCTCGATACAGCGAACCTGCGCAAATCCCGTGGCCGTCTCATAAAGCGACATCAAATCCTCTGCGGTAATGACGCTGGTGAATACCTCCCGCACCGCCAAAGCCCGCCGACAATCCTCCAACGTCAAACGACCCCGACACTCCGCTTCACTCGTGGACTTGGACATCGCCAACTCCTTTCAGGTAGCTTGCGCCTCACACATCCGACGCCTCGCCCTCATGATGACACCCCCCCTCGCCACCGGTCAAACGAATTCCCCAGTAGAGCCGGAAGGAACGCCAATCTCCGGATCCTTCCAATTTCCCAGCCAAGGATCTTCCCAATCCGTGGAATCGCTTCCTCATGCCTTTTATGTATACACTGATATCTATTCTCGACTATTATTGTTATATTGAGCAGCAACACACATCTTTAATATTATCAAATATATATAAAATTTGTCTTGCATGCATCGCTTTAGTCAATTAGCATTTCTCAATGCAGGTTATGCATCTTGTAAATTCAATGCTCATTAACTCAGGACTGTTATTTCAAACCGCACATGGGCAAACTGGAAGCTCACATCAATCCGAACATATTGTTATGGGCCCGGGAAACGGCCCGGATGGATATTACGGAAGCTTCCGGGAGAACTGGATATCGCGTCGAAACCCTGAGAGCTTGGGAAAGCGGAGAAATAAGGCCTTCTCTCCCTCAAATTCGGAAACTGGCCGAAGTTTACAAACGACCTCTTGCGATATTTTATTTTCCTGCACCGCCTTCGGACTTTTCCAGCATTCGGGACTATCGCCGCCTTCCTTTTGGAGAATCCGAAGAATTTTCACCGGAATTGGCCTTCCTGATTCGACAAACTCAAGAAAAACAACAATGGATTAAGGAATATCAGCAGGAAGTCGGCATTGACCCCCTTGAATTTGTGGGATCTGCACGTCCTTCGGATGATCCCGTTGAGCTGGCAACACGAATCCGGCAAACCCTGAATATGGTTCCGGACGATATCAGCCACGCATCTTCCAATGAGGAAGCGCTTTCCTTTCTGATAACCAACACGGAAGAGGCCGGAGTTTTTATCATTCAGGCTGGCTCCATGTCAGGGCAACACATTCCTGCGCAGGTTGCGCGAGGGTTCGTTCTGGCCGACAAACTGGCTCCCTTTATATTTCTGAATGCCCAGGATTCCCCAACAGCCCGGCTGTTTACGCTAGGTCACGAACTGGTTCATCTTTGGCTGGGAAATTCTGGCGTATCCAACCTTGAAAATAATGACCTTTCCCCACCCAATGATCGCATCGAAACCTTTTGCAACCGTGTCGCCGCCGAACTCCTGGTTCCCTGGGAGCTTTTTTCCGTTGCCTGGAAGATTGGGGACCCGATTGAATCGATAGAAAAGCAAATTTTACTGACTGCCAACCACTTCAAAGTCAGCCGAGAGGTGATTGTTTATCGTCTTCTTCACGGGGATCGAATCAGCCGCCAGGTAGCAACGGCCCTCGTCAAGCGGTTTCGCGAAGAGTGGCTTCACGAAAAGCGTGCCGAATCAGAAAGAAGGAAGGAATCGGATAACAGCCCGCCGGTTTACCATCCGATGAAACTGAACAGCAATGGCCGCGCCTTCTCCCGTGCGGTAATTTCCGCCTATGGCCGAGGTGAGCTTTCCGGTCGTGATACATCCCGATTGCTTAATCTGAAGTTAAACCATCTTCCGAGCCAGGCCAAGCTGCTGAGACTCCCCTTGGGAAGTGGGACAAACCGGAAATGAAATACTGCCTCGACAGCAACATTTTTATTGAAGCCTGGAACAAACATTATGCACCCCATTTTGCACCTGAATATTGGGAAATTCTAGATCAACTCGCCCAAGAAGGGGTCATTTTTGCACCGGAAGAGGTCAAACGAGAGCTGGTTCGGGTGGAGGACGCCCTGAATCAGTGGGTCGAAGCGCGACCACATTTATTTCATAAAATTGACGATGCAGTCCAAGAATGTGTTATAGAAATTTTTCAAACGGAAAAGAACCAGCGACTGATTCAGGAGGGAACCAGCCGCTCCGCCGCCGACCCATGGGTCGTGGCCCACGCCATGGCCGAAAATGCTGTGGTCGTCACCAAGGAGACTTACGAAGACAAATCACCAAAAAAGGTTCGCATTCCCAATGTTTGCGAGAGCATGGGGGTCGAATGGATCGATGAGTTCGAGTTCCTGAAAAGAGTGGGAATTCGCTTTATGGCAACGTTGAACAGATAGGACGATTTTCCGAAAGACTCTTCCCTATCCATCAAGATGGAGTGGGCGATGCCACTCGAAAAGAAAGTTTCACTCAAGCAACGCATCCGAACCATGAAAATCGATGAATTCCTGCTTCAGGAAATGGTCCGGGAGATCGTGCGGGAGGTCGATCCGACACGCATCCTGCTCTTCGGCTCCCGATCCACGAACACCCATCGCGCCGATTCGGATATCGACCTGCTGATCGTGGAAGAGACCCCCTTCGGCCCCCACCACAGCCGCCGCGCCGAAGCCACCCGCCTCTGGAAAGTCCTCTCCCGCTTTCGCGTGGCCAAGGACATCCTCGTCTTTTCGGAAGAGGAGTTCACCCGCCTGGGAGAGGTCTTCGACCATGTGGTCTGGCACGCCCTGAGGGAAGGGAAGAGGCTGTATGAGCGGTTGTGAGTCCTTGCAAAACGATTGACTTGATCCAGGATAAGACTGGAATCGCTGGATTATTGTATTGATTCCACAATGATGGGGATGAGCCAACCGCGAAAATGCGGGACAAGACAATCTCGACGAATGATAACTGCAAAGTCAAAGGACAGAACATTTCCTTTTTTTGATACTTAGAAGACAACATATTGAAAGTCAAAAGATTCCTGATACCCCAGGCGGATTCGGAGCCTCTTGCGACTTTCTCAAGCATCCTTTCTCCGAAATTCCGCTCCCCTCAATCACTGGTCCCATCCACGAACACCGGCTCGCCCATTTCGTTGAAGTTGAAGTTGGCGAAAACGTGGTCGCCGTTCATGTCGACCACGCGGATGTCGCTGGGCGAAACCAGTCGCTCCACCGCCGTATCGAGCCGGGAGCCGTAGATTTCGCGAGCCCTGGAAAGCGGCACTTCGAAGGCGATGTATTTGCGAATGCCCTTGTTTTCCAGATGAAAACGCGCCCGTTCGCTCTGCAACCCCTCGTGGTGCTGGGTCACCACCAGAATCGGCCCGTTGCCGCCAAAAATCAGATAGGCCCGCACCATGGGTTTTCCCCCCCTTGCAAAGAAACCGCGTCTGAAGGTCTTGTCTTCCGCCTGGAACCGGACCATGTTAGATTCTTTCCCGTCGCAGGCAAAGGTCTGCCGGTATCGACCCCCTTTCCGAACGGGTGCCGCCATGTCGCTCGATGTCCAACAGGTTCGTCACGTCGCCTCCCTGGCGCGTCTGGCCATCACCCCCGAAGAGGAGACCCTCTACAGCGGACAACTCAGCCGAATCCTGCAACTGATGGAAGAGCTGAACCAACTGCCGACGGACGGCGTACCGCCCATGTCCCACGCCGTGGCCGTGAGAATGCCGGAACGGGACGACGTGGTGACCAACGGCAACAACCGCGACGCCCTGCTGGCCAACGCGCCGGAAGCGGAAGAAGGCCATTTCCGGGTTCCCAAAATTATTGAATAATCGACGAAACCGTCCTTTTAATCTTTTAAAGTATCAAAAAAAGGAAATGTTTTGACTTTTTGTGTTGTCTTTTAAAAAAATGTTGTAACTATTCAGATATACGGGGGTTCGAGGGGGATTATCCCCCCCCGACGGGTCCAGGGCAGCGCCCTGGGACTCTTCCGTTTGCTGTTGACTTCCGACCCCATGGGGTCCAGGGGGCACCCCTGGGACTTTTCCTTTCGCCGTTGACATGATCATGCTGCACCGTGCAGGGGTCTGAATAGTTACGGAAATGTTTTGACTTTTTGTGTTGTCTTTCAAAAATATTTTGAAATTCAAAGGATAACGTCAAAAGACAGAACATTTTCTTTTTTTGATACTTAAAGGCAACGTATTGAAAGGAATATTCCGCCTTGAACCCCGTCCATCTCTCCCTGACCGAAGCCGCCCGCCTGCTGGCTGATCGCTCCCTCTCCGCGACGGAGCTGACCCGTGCCTGTCTGGAGGCCATCCGCCAACAAGACGCCACCCTGAACGCCTTCATCACCGTGGCCGAACCCCAGGCCCTGGCCGCCGCCGAACAGGCCGACCAGCAACTGGCCAAGGGCGACGCACCCCCCCTGACCGGCCTGCCCCTGGCCATCAAGGATATCTTCTGCACCACCGACATGCCCACCACCTGCGGATCCCGCATGTTGAAAGGCTTCCTGTCGCCCTACGAATCGACGGTGACCCGCCGCCTGCGGCAGGCGGGCGCGGTGCTGCTGGGCAAAACCAACATGGACGAGTTCGCCATGGGCTCCTCCACCGAAACCTCCCATTTCGGACCGACCCGCAATCCCTGGGATCCGGAACGCACCCCCGGCGGCTCTTCCGGCGGTTCGGCGGTGGCGGTGGCGGCAGGTCTGGCCCTCGGGGCCACCGGAACCGATACCGGCGGCTCCATCCGCCAGCCCGCCGCCCTCAACGGCATCACCGGCCTCAAACCCACCTACGGGCGCGTCTCCCGCTACGGCATGGTGGCCTTCGCCTCCTCCCTGGACCAGGCCGGTCCCATGACCCGTAGCGTCGAGGACGCCGCCCTGCTGCTGCAAACCATGGCCGGCCACGACCCCCTGGACGCCACCAGCATCCCCGAGGATCCGCCCCGTTACGCCGACAGCCTCGAACGCTCCGTCAAAGGACTGAAGATCGGTCTGCCGAAGGAGTATTTCCCCGCCGAACTGACCGATGCGATTCGCAACCCGTTGCACGAGGCCCAGGAGCTGTTCCGGAGACTGGGTGCGGAACTGGTGCCCGTCTCCCTGCCCCATACCAGTTACGCCATTCAGACCTATTACATTCTGGCCCCGGCGGAGGCCTCCTCCAACCTGGCGCGTTACGACGGCGTCAAGTTCGGTTATCGCTGCCAGCAACCCCGGGATCTTGCCGATCTCTACTGCCGCTCCCGCGCCGAAGGTTTCGGTGCCGAGGTCAAACGGCGCATCATGCTGGGCACCTACGTCCTCTCCTCCGGCTACTACGACGCCTTCTACCGCAAAGCGCAGAAGGTGCGCCGCCTGATCGCCGACGATTTCGCCGCCGCCTTCCGCGAGGTGGACGTTCTGCTGACCCCCACCGCGCCCGACGTGGCCTTCCGCCTGGGGGAGAAAACCGACGACCCGGTGGCGATGTACCTTTCCGACATCTTCACCATCAACGTCAATCTGGCGGGTCTGCCGGCCCTCTCCCTGCCCTGCGGTTTGCATGAGGGCCGACTGCCGGTGGGTATGCAGCTCATCGGCCCGCCGTTGGGTGAAGAGGTGCTGTTCCAAACCGGCCACGCCTTTCAGCGGAACAGCGACTGGCACCGTCGCCGTCCCCAACCTGTCGCCAACGGAGCCGCGTCATGAGCGCCTACGAGGTTGTCATCGGACTCGAAGTCCACGCCCAGATGCTCACCGCCTCCAAGATCTTCTGCGGCTGCTCCACCCGCTTCGGCGCGGAGGCCAACACCCAGGTCTGCCCCGTTTGCGCCGCCTTTCCCGGCGTGTTGCCGGTACTCAACCGGCAGGCGGTGGAGTTCGCCGTGCGCACCGGTCTGGCCATAGAGGGGGAGGTGCGCACCGTCTCCGAGTACTCCCGCAAGAACTACTTCTATCCCGATCTGCCGGCGGGCTACCAGATTACCCAATACGAGCTGCCCATCGTACTCGGCGGTCATCTGGAGATCGAGGACGAGCAGGGGCGGCGGCGACGCATCGGCATCACCCGCATCCACATGGAGGTTGATGCCGGGAAAAGCCTTCACGAGGGCATTCCGGGGGCCTCCTGGGTCGATTTGAATCGTACCGGGGTGCCGTTGATGGAGATCGTTTCGGAACCCGATCTGCGCAGCGCCGAGGAGGCGGGGCTCTATCTGAAGAAGCTGCGGGCGCTGTTGCGCTGTCTGGGGGTGTGCGACGGCAACATGGAGCAGGGTTCGTTGCGGTGCGACGCCAACGTCTCCATTCGCCCCAAGGGGGCCACGACCTTCGGCACCCGTTGCGAGATCAAGAATCTCAACTCCATTCGCAACGTGCAACGCGCCATCGCCTGGGAGATGGAACGCCACATCGAGATCGTGGAGGATGGCGGCAGCATCGTGCAGGAGACCCGCCTGTGGGACGCCAACAAGGGCGAAACCCGTTCCATGCGCAGCAAGGAGGAGGCCCACGACTACCGCTATTTCCCGGAGCCGGATCTGCCGCCGTTGTTGTTGACGGAGGAGCGCATCGCCAAGATTCGCGCCGCTCTTCCCGAGTTGCCGGAGCAGCGTCGGGCGCGTTTCGAGGCGGATTACGGCTTGTCCGGCTACGATGCCGGGGTATTGACGGCGGCGATGGAGCTGGCGGACTACTTCGAAACGGCGCTGGGCGTCTTGCGGGAGGCGGGTTTTCAGGATCCCAAGGGGGTGGCCAACTGGGTGATGGGGGATCTGCTGGGATATTTGAACCGCTCGGGACTGGAGATCGGCGACTCCCCGGTTTCATCCACGCAGTTGGCGCGACTGCTGATCATGGTGCTAGAGGGGACCATTTCCGGCAAGATGGCCAAGCAGGTATTCGGGCAGATGTGTGCTTCCGGGGGCGAACCGGAGGCCATTGTGGCGGAGCAGGGTCTGGCCCAGGTTTCGGATCAGGGGGCCATTGCGGCGGCCATCGACGCCGTTCTGGCGGCCAATCCCGCCCAGGTGGCGCAGTATCGCGCCGGCAAGACCCAGGTGATGGGTTTTCTGGTGGGCCAGGTGATGAAAGCCACCAAGGGGCAGGCCAATCCGGGATTGCTCAACACGCTGCTGACGGAGAAGTTGAAGGGCTGATCAAGAGCCGTATCTGTTCCGATATACGGGGGTCCGGGGGGGATTATCCCCCCCGGCGGGTCCAGGGCAGCGCCCTGGGACTTTTTCGTTGACGTCCAACCCCACGGGGTCCAGGGGGCACCCCTGGGACGTTTCCTTTCGCGGTTGACACCATCATGCTGTACTGAACAGGGCTCTGAACAGTTACCCGCTTTTTCCTTTAAGTATCAAAAAAAGGAAATGTTCTATCCTTTGACTTTCATCTTTTCCAACTGGTATCTATACAGTGGTTCGGATGGATTCCCCACCAGATGGCCTTAGGGCAGTCCTGCTGTATGTTACCTTTGTCTTTTCACCTCCCGCCATGCGTTACGGGGAAGGTCATGATCCACTCTTATGCCGTCGAAATTCGGGAAGGCCAGGTTCACCTTCAGGAGCCGCTGGTCTTGCAAGGCAGGCATCGCGGGGTTCTGACCATTCTTGAACCCTTGGACGACCCGGAAGTTCAACCCGTTGCTTCGGGCAACGCGGCGGAAATAGTGGCTTTTCTTCAGAAACACCGCTTAAGTCCCGAAGCGCGCCTTTCGGCGCAAGAGATCGACCAGCAGATCGCGGCGGAGAGAGAAGCGTGGGATTGAACCGGATGGTCTATCTGGATAGCTGCATTGCCAGTAACTATTCAGGTTCCTGCCTGGCACAGCATGATCGTGTCAACAGCGAAAGGAAAACGTCCCAGGGCGCTGCCCTGGACCCGTCGGGGGGGATAATCCCCCCCCGAACCCCCGTATATCTGAATAGTTACGAACCGCGAAGCAATGGGCCATGACGATCTAACTAAATGATGACTGAAAAAGTCAAAGATAGAATATTTTCTTTTTTTGATATTTAAAAGATAACATATTGAAAGTCAAAGAATTTAAAATATTTCCCCCCCCCGCTTGGTTGCGGGAGTTTTGCAACTCCCTCTACAGACTGAAAACAACTCCGGAACAACCGCGTCGTTTCTACAACATCCCATCTTCCGCCGGAAAAGCCCTGGCCTCCTTGCTCTCCCACCAGGTGAAGATGGCGTCCAGGCCTCGGAACAACTGGTCTTCATCCAGCCCGTAACCCACCAGACGCACGTCGGGCACCTCGAAACCCAGGTAGTCCACCGGCACCATGGTCGGCAGGCTGACCGTCTTGTGCAGCAGCACCGCCACCCGCATCGAGGCCGGATCCTGGGCTTTCAGCAGCTCCAGCAGACGTTTCATGCTGCCGCCGGTGTCCATCAGGGCGTCCACCACGATGACATCCCGCCCCGCCACCAGATCCAGATCCTCACGGGTGAAAACGAAGGTCTCGGTTTCCGCGCGGGCATGGGCGAAGATCACCGGCACGGGCCGGGAAAGGGCCCGCATCAGATCGGCTCCGAAAAGAAAGCCCCCCTTCAACACCACCACCAGCAGCGGCAACGCCTCGCTGGAGAGATCCTCCTCAATCTGGATGGCCAGCTCCTGAATGCGGGATTGCAGATGCTCCCGATCGATGAGCAGTGTCTGTTGCCGCAATCCGGAATCCATGGCGCCCCTCCCCGATTGGATCACGCCCTGTTTTTCTTCAGGAAGCGTTCCAGGAAGTTGAGGCTGTAACGCCCGCTCTGGAAAGCCCCGTCGCGCAGAATGCGCTGATGCAGGGGAATGGTGGTGGAAATGCCGCCGATGACGAATTCATCCAAAGCCCGACGCATGCGGGCCATGGCCTCCTCCCGGTCGGCGCCGTAGGTGATGAGCTTGCCGATCATGGAGTCGTAGTAAGGCGGAATACGGTAACCGGCGTAAACCCCGGAGTCGATGCGCACTCCCCCGCCGCCCGGCGGATGGTACTCGGTGATCACACCGGGCGAGGGTATGAAGTTGCGATCCGGATCCTCGGCGTTGATGCGGCATTCGATGGCCCAACCCCGCATCGTCACCTGATCCTGGGTCAGGGAGAGGGGCTCCCCGGCGGCGATGCGAAGCTGCTCCTTGACCAGATCGAGCCCGGTGACCAGCTCCGTGACCGGGTGTTCCACCTGAATGCGGGTGTTGACCTCCAGGAAGAAGAACTCGCCGTTGTTGTACAGGAACTCGAAGGTGCCGAGGCTGGAATAACCCACCTCCCGGGCGGCCTTGGCGGCCATTTCGCCCAGACGGGCGCGGGTGGCGGCATCGAGTACCGGAGAGGGCGACTCCTCCAGCAGCTTCTGGTGACGCCGCTGCAGGGAACAGTCCCGCTCGCCCAGATGAATGGCGTTGCCGTGTTTGTCGGCCATGATCTGGATTTCGATGTGGCGGGGATTTTCCAGGTATTTTTCGATGTAGACGTTTTCGTTCTTGAAGAACTGTTGCGCTTCGCTGCGGGCCACGGAAAAGGCGTTGATCAGGGCGGCGTCGGAGTGGACCACCTTCATGCCCCGCCCGCCGCCGCCGCCGGCGGCCTTGATGATGATGGGATAGCCGATCTGACGGGCCACCTCCAGAGCATTGTCCTCGCTGCCCACCACCCCGTCCGAACCGGGCACCACCGGCAGGCCCGCCTTCTGCACGGCGGCCCGGGCCCGAACCTTGTCCCCCAGCAGACGGATCACCTCCGGCTCGGGACCGATGAAGGTCAGCCCGGAGGCGCGCACGATCTCGGCGAACTCGGCGTTTTCGGAGAGAAAACCGTAACCGGGGTGGATGGCCTCGGTATCGGTGATCTCCGCCGCCGCCATGATGGCGGTGATGTTGAGATAGGAGGCGGTCGAGGCGGGCGGACCGATGCACACCGACTCGTCGGCCAGCTTGACGTGCATGGCCTCGCTGTCGGCGGTGGAGTGGACCGCAACGGTCTGAATGCCCAGTTCCCGACAGGCCCGATGCACGCGCAGGGCGATCTCCCCGCGATTGGCGATGAGGATCTTCTTGAACATGGCGTCAAACGGGCTCGATGACGAAGAGTTCCTCGCCGAATTCCACCGGGGAGGCGTTCTCCTTGAGGATGTGCGTCACCCGTCCTTCGACCTCGGCTTCGATCTCGTTCATGAGTTTCATGGCCTCGATGATACAGAGGGTCTGCCCCTTTTTGACCACATCCCCCTCGTTGACGTAATTGGGACTGTCGGGCGAGGCGGAGCGGTAGAAGGTGCCCACCATGGGGGAGACGATGGAAACCCCGCTGCCGGAGGATTTGGCCCGTTCCGGCTTGGGCGGGGGCGCCGGAACGAATTCGACCGGCGAGGCGGAAAAGGGTGAGGCGAGGGGGGAACTCATGCGTTCCCGACGCACCATCTCCGGACTGCGGTTCACCCTCACCACCTGATCGTTCTGGCGCACCTCGATTTCGGTGACATCGGTGCCTTCCAGCATCTTGATGAGTTGGCGAATCTCCTTAAGCTCCATGGATCATCCCCTTCAATGAGCCCGGTTCGTTTCGAGGGTAGCCGTCGCAGCCTTGCGGTCGAGCCAATCCCTGGCTCCCGTCAAGGCCATGCGGTAGCCGTGCAGGCCGAAGCCCGCGATCGTTCCCAGGGCGATATCGCTGATATATGAATGGTGTCGAAACGGTTCGCGTTGATGAATATTGCTCAAATGCACCTCGATAACCGGCAGGGCGACTGCCAGCAACGCATCCCGGATGGCCACGGAGGTATGGGTGTAGGCCGCGGGATTGATGATGATCAGGTCATGGCTGGTGCGGGCCCGTTGAATGCGCTCCACCAGCTCTCCTTCATGGTTGGACTGGAAACAGTCGATTGTCAAAGTCAGCCGCTCCCCCTCCCGGCGACAGGCGGTTTCGATGTCGGCCAGGGTGAAGTGTCCGTAGATGCCCGGTTCCCGCAACCCCAGGAGGTTGAGGTTGGGACCGTTGATGACCAGAATGTTCGCGGCAACCGTCATGACGCCCTCCCCTGTTCCGGCGGCCTATCCGGCGCGAAGCGGTGTTTCGGCAGAGGGTTGCTCCCGCTGCCAGCGTTGCCGCTGCACCTGGACCAGCAGGGTCTCCAGCCGCTGCAGGGCCCGACCCGACGGCGGCGGCGCGGGCTGTTGCACGCGGTGCAGCAGGGTCTCCAGCCGCTGCAGCAGGCGACGCCGTCCCGAGAGCGGCCCCATGGCGTTCAGCGCCTTGCGCCAGGCCCGGGCCGGAGCCTGGCCGTATTCGCCCAGACGCCGTTCGATCTCGTCTTCGATCTCTTTGCCGCCGACGGAGAGCAGACGCCCCAGCAGATACCATTGCGCCACGGTCTCGGGGGCCTCCTGCACCAGGGTGGAGATCAGCTCCCCGGCCTCTTGCGGACGATTCCCCCGGGTCAACTGCACCACTTGCTCCAGCATCTCTTCCGTTGTGGCCACGCCGCCTCCCGACCCGGAAACCCCGTTTCCCCCGTTCCATCCACCCTGTCGTTACCGCGCCAGTTTGCCAGAACCCGATGACTTGGGCAAATTCTTTTGTGCCGCAAAGCGGAAGGAGCGGCGAGACCCCGCTTTGCATTCGGGCCGCGGGCTGACCTACAATGGCCCGGTGTTGCGGCTGAAAACCCGGAAAAGGTGGTAAAACCATGAAGATCCGCTTGAATGGCGAGGAGTACGAACTTCCCGAAGGATGTCGTGTGGGGGCGTTGCTGGAACGCTTGAAACTCGATCCGACCCGGGTGGCGGTGGAGCGCAATCTCGAACTGGTGAAGAAGGCCCATTTCGCCGAAACGGTGTTGCTGGAAGGCGACAGCGTGGAGGTGGTTCATTTCATTGGAGGCGGTGGCATGACGACGCACGGGGATCCCCTGATTCTGGATGGACGCAGCTATAAAAGCCGCCTGCTGGTGGGCACGGGCAAGTACAAGGATTTCGAAGAGACGGCGCGGGCCATCGAGGCTTCCGGGGCGGAGATCGTCACCGTGGCGGTGCGGCGGGTCAATCTCAGCGACGCTTCCGCGCCCCGATTGAGCGATTATCTCGATCCGGCGCATTACACCTATCTGCCCAATACCGCCGGCTGTTACACCGCGGACGAGGCGGTGCGCACCCTGCGACTGGCCCGTGAGGCGGGCGGCTGGAATCTGGTCAAGCTGGAGGTGCTGGCGGATCAGAAATATCTGTGGCCCAACATGCCGGAAACGGTCAAAGCGGCGGAAAAACTCATCGCCGACGGCTTCAAGGTGATGGTCTACACCACGGACGACCCCTTTCTGTGCAAGCAGTTCGAAGAGATGGGCTGCGTGGCGGTGATGCCGCTGGCCGCACCCATCGGGTCGGGACTGGGGGTGCGCAATCCCCTGACCATACGCATGATCGTGGAGGGGGCCAAGGTGCCGGTGCTGGTGGATGCCGGGGTGGGCACCGCCTCCGACGCGGCGGTGGCCATGGAGCTGGGCTGCGACGGGGTGTTGATGAACACCGCCATCGCCGAGGCCAGGGATTGCGTGCGCATGGCCACGGCCATGAAACTGGCGGTTCAGGCGGGACGGGAGGCCTTTCTGGCCGGACGCATGCCCCGCCGCACCCATGCTTCGGCCTCAAGCCCGGTCGACGGGTTGTTTTTTTAAGGCCAGCCCCCGGTGTGTCAATGAGCGACCTCGCCCAACCCCACGACCATTTGCTGAAAGCCGTTCTCGCCGACCCCGAAACCGCCGGGGTTCTGTTGCGGGAACGGCTGCCCCCGGATGTGGCGGCACTGCTCACTGCCGAGGCCCCGGAACCGGTGGAAGGCAGTTTCATCGACGAGGAGCTGCGGCAACACCTCAGCGACCGCCTCTATCGGGCCAAACTGCGGGACGGCGCCGAAGCCTTCATCTACACCCTTCTGGAACACAAAAGCCGCCCCGAGCGCAAATCCGCCTGGCAGTTGCACCGCTACATGACCCGCGCCCTGGAACGCTGGGAACGGGAAAACCCCGACTGGGAACAGCTTCCGGCCATCATCGGGGTGATCCTCTATCACGGGGCCTCCCCCTGGCGCATTCCGGACGAACTCGCGGCCCTGATGCCCCCGCAGCCGGCGTTGCGGCCCTATCTGCCCAATTTTCGCTATGTGGTGGTCGATCTGGGCACCATCGAAAATGAGGCCATGTCCGCCGACCCCCGCCTGCGCGCCGGGTTTCTGGCCCTCAAATTCGTCTTCCGCAAGGAGGAACAACGCGGTATCATGAAGCTGGTGGGACTCTCATTGCGGGAGGCACCCGACCTGTTCCATCAGGTGCTGCTGTATATCGCCGTCACCTATGAAAACATCGATGCGCAAGCCATGCGGGAACTGGTTCAGACAGCCCGCCCCACGGAGGCAAGCCCCATGATCTCCAGCTACGCCATGAATATATTACTCAGCAATCCGCCCCCCTGGTTGACCGACATCGTACCGGCGAATCTACTCCGGGAAACCCTGGAGAAGGGCAAAGAAGCCGGCAGGGAGGAAGGCAGGGAGGAAGGCTCCCGACAAGCGGCGGGAGGACTTCTCCTTCGCCTGTTGCGTCGCCGCTTCCACGATCTGCCGGAGTGGGTACCCGCCCGGATCGAGGCGGCGGATCCGGAGCATCTCGAAATCTGGTCGGATCGCCTGCTGGATGCGGCCAGCGTCGAAGAGATCTTTGCCGATTGACACGGAAAGCTGACGAGCGTCAAAAACATGTCTGACAATTCCGCTACGCTGCCCTCCTGGGATGTGCGCTGGCCCGATCCGGTGGCCATTCAGGTCGCCGCGGCGCGACTGATGGCCGCCCAGGCGGAAAACAGCGCTCTCAACCGGGCCCTGGGCATCCATCTTCACATGGAGGAGGGCTCCTTCGAGGATCCCTACTCCACCGGCATTCTGGTCACCCCCTGGGCCGTGGAGCGCATCTTCTGGATCAATCCCCCCCGTCGCGAGCCCTCCCTGCAAAGCGCCATGCCGCTGACCATCGACGACAAAGGCCGCGTCGCCCCCGGACAGGGCGTCATTCTGCAGGAGTCCTCCCGCCGCATCGGCGTGCTGACCGCGTGGGAGCCCGAAACCGGCCACTATTTCGTGGAAACCCTGCTGCCCTCGACCCTCCCCTTCCGCTCTTGCCAGGAGGCCCTGCAGGCCGCCCTCGGGGCACCGGCGCCCCAACCTCCGCGCCAATCCCTCTCCACCCAGCTCGAAACCGCCTGTTCCAGGCGTTCCCTCTTTGGTTTCCTGCGCTCTTGACACCCCTGTTTTGACGCCTTCCGATTAAATTGACGATGCCGCGAAAAAAGTCTAGCCAAAACGCCATTCCGCTGTTAAGATGCGGCCCTGGAATTGATCTTGCTTTAAATCAACCCGTCACCACCAGCAAGGCGGGTACAGAAATGATAATTGGCACGGAAATTGTTCTAGATTTCCCGTGTTGCTGGGGGTATCGTTTGCCGACTTTGTCATACAGGTTAAATTGGAGGCTTTTCGATGGTACAGATCAGAAAATCGTTGGTGGTTCCCGCTTTCCTCATGATGTCCGGCTTGATCGCCGCCGGCTGCTCCTCGACCCCGGCCGAAAAGGCCCCGGATCAGGGCGCCGAAGTGTCCAAGCTGCAGGCGGACGTTGCCCGTCTGAAGCAGGAGTCCGAGGAGGCCAAGCGTCGCGCGGCTACCGCCGAGCGTGAAGCTTCCGCCGCCCGTCAGGCTCTTGAGGACGCCCGCGCCGAGGCCAATCGCGCCAAGGATGCGTTCAACAAGAATCAGAAGAAGGGTGCCAAGGCTCCCGTCAAGGCCAAGGCTCCTGCCAAAGCCAAGGCGCCCGCCAAGGCCAAGGCCGCCGCGCCCGCCAAGAAGTAATCCGGCACTCCGAGTCAATCGGAGTTCCTCTGAAAGCCGGGAGTTCCAAGGTGGTTTCGACCACACGGAACTCCCGGTTTTTTTTTGCCCGGTCGCAGTGGGCGCGGACATGAAAAGGCCGGAAAATAGTTCCGGGTAACTATTCAGGCCCCTGCCCAGCGCGGCATGATCGTGTCAACGGCGAAAGGAAAAGTCCCAGGGGTGCCCCCTGGACCCCATGGGGTCAGACGTCAACAGCGAAAGGAAAAGTCCCAGGGCGCTGCCCTGGACCCGTCGGGGGGGATAATCCCCCCCGAACCCCCGTATACCTGAACAGATACAGAAAAATTACGTATTCCAAAGTAGACGCGGTATATTCAGGCCCCTGCCCAGCGCGGCATGATCGTGTCAACGGCGAAAGGAAAAGTCCCAGGGGTGCCCCCTGGACCCCAGGGGGTCGGACACCAACAGCGAAAGGAAAAGTCCCAGGGCGCTGCCCTGGACCCGTCGGGGGGGATAATCCCCCCCGAACCCCCGTATACCTGAACAGATACAGTTCCGGTTTAATTTTATACAAAAACGGGGGTCCGGGGGCATACGCCCCCCGGACCCCCGTAGCAATGACAAACCCTACTGCACCTCTTTGCTGACCGGTTCCATCAATCCCGACGGCTCCTGCAACACCTTCTCGATACGATCCCAATCGATGACGGCATGCACCCTCGGAGGTCCCCGTTTCAAGGCCTCCTGTACCGCCCAGGAAGCTTCCTGCATCAGGTTCTTTTTGCTGCCGTCCTTCAGTTCCAGGGGCGGATGCACCTCCAGGTACAAGGTGTTGCCCAACCAACCCGCCTTGACCGGCTGATCCACGATATGAATCGCATCCCCCACCTTCACGGTCTCGTAAAGGTCGATGATGTGTTCGGGGTAGAGGCGGATGCAGCCGTGGCTGACCCGCCGCCCCACCCCGAAGGGACGAGCGGTGCCGTGCATCAGATAGCCCGGAATGGTCATGTAGATGGCGTGGGTGCCCAGTGGATTGTCCGGCCCCGGCGGAAAGGAGGCGGGCAGATCGGGATCTTCCGCCCGAATGGAGGGGGGCGGATACCAGGTGGGATCGGCCTGCTTGCGCACCACACGGGCGGTGGTGCGCGGCGTATCCCACCCCTCCTGCCCGATGCCGATGGGATAGGAAAGCACCTCCGTATCGCTCAACCACTGGTACAGGCGCATTTCCGGCAGGTTGACGACGATCTTGCGCCCTTTCCCCGGAGCCCAAGGCAGTACGCGCCGCATTTCGACGCGCACCATGCTGCCCTCCCGGGGGATCCATTCGTTGACGCCGGGATTGTGCATCATGAATTCGGTGTAACCGAATCCATAATCCCAGGCCAGATGGATCATGGTGTCCTCTTTTTCGATCTGGTGGAAATGGGTACCCCGATCGATGACCTCGTTTCCGGGAGGCAGGGTGTAGGGCTCGGAGAGACCGACGACGGTTTCGGGCCGCACCACGGAGGTCAGGGCCGATGAATGCTGCAAATTGACCCCTTCTTTGGGAACGGTCGTCATTTCCGGCGCAGTCGGCTCAACGGCCACCGGGTGGGGCTGTGCCCCCGGAGCCGCCGGTCCGGTCACAACCCCGGCAGGCGATGCGGACGGTGACTGCGGAACTGCGGCCGGGGATACCGGAGCGCGGGCCGCACCGGGACCGGGACCGGCAGTCGGCGCGGTAACCGCCTGCGGAACGGTTGCGGGCACAGCCGACGCCGGAGCGCGGGCCGCGCCGGGACCGGCCGGTTGGGCCGTCGCCCCCGGCGTCGCAGAGGATTTACCCGTGCCGGTTACCACGCTTCCCGGCGTCGGCAAGGCTGTCGGAGAACCGGGGGTGATCACCGGAGCGAGGTGAGGGGGCTTTTGGGCGGCAGGCGGCGATGCAGCCGGTTTTTCCGCCGCAGGAGTCTTTTTCACCGGGTTTTCCGGAACGGCGCTCACATGGGGAGCCGCTTTCGGCGCTTCCGAGGCTGCCGGTAACGGAGCGGTTTCGGCATGGGGCGTCTCCGCCGACTTCCGGGCCTCTTCCGCCGCCGCTTTCTTGCGGGCCTCTTCCGCCGCCGCTTTCTTGCGGGCCTCTTCCGCTGCCGCTTTCTTCCGGGCCACTTCCGCTGCCGCCTCTTTCCGGGTTTCGTCCTCCCCAGCCGTATTTTGAGCCTCTTCTTTCGCCCCCGCCGCCTTTTGGGCCTCTTCCTTCGCGGCAGCCGCCTTGCGGGCCTCTTCCGCCGCGGCCTTCTTGCGGGCTTCTTCCGCCGCCGCCAGGGCTTTCCTGGCCGCCGCCTCGGCGGCGACTGCCCTCTTTTTGGCCTCTTCCGCCGCCGCCGCCGCCTTGCGGGCCTCTTCCGCCGCTTCCGCCGCCTTGCGGGACTCTTCGGTAACCGGGCCCGTCATGGAATCGTCCGCCGGGGGGGGGGCTTCCGGGGAGGTTTTCGCCACCGGGGGACGCGGCTTTTTCGGCGCCGGGGTGGTCGGCACGAACTGAGCCGGAGGCGTCACCGCCGGAGCCAGCGCCGGAACCGGAGCCTGTACCGGTTGGGTGACCCTCTGTTTGTTCATCGGGCGAGGGGAACTCTCCTCGCCACGGGTCAGCACCCCTTCCGGGGTGAGAACCAGGGGAACCTCCTCGGTGCTGAACGACCGCATCGGTAGCGACAGGGCCAGACACCCCAGAATGGCCGCCAGTTGTACCGCTTTCATGCCATCACTCCCTGATTGACTAAATCCCTGCCGCCAGCAGATGTCGCAACAAATGCAACCCCGCCTGGCTGGCCTGTTGCCGGATGCGATTGCGATCCCCCGGGAAGCGGAACGAACGTTCCATCACCTTGCCCCAGCGGGAGACCGCCGCCATGAAGACCGTGCCCACCGGTTTCTCCTCGCTGCCCCCGTCGGGACCGGCGATGCCGGTGATGCTCAGGCCCATATCGGCTTCGGTGGTCCTTTGCACACCACGGGCCATGGAGAGCGCCACCTCCATGGAAACCGCGCCGCAACTCTGCACCAGACTCTCCGGAACCTCCAGCAAGCCCTGTTTGAGGGCGTTGGCATAGGCCACCACGCCGCCCAGCAGGAAGGCGCTGCTGCCCGGCACCGAGGCCAGGCGGGCGCTCACCAGTCCCGAGGTGCAGGATTCCGCCACGGCCAGCCGCAAGCCCGACTCGCGGAAGATTCGGGCCACCTCTTCTTCCAGAAAGACGGGTTCCTTGGCGTAGAGGCTCTCCCCCAGGCGCTCTTCGACCCGTTGCCGCACCTCCGGGCCCATGGAGGCGGGCAGCGTCATGGCCCAATCGCCTCCCGGCATGCTTTGCAGGGTGCAGTTCAAACACAGCTCCCCTTCGGTGAGGTCCGACAGATCGGGTTTTTTGCTACCGCCTTCCACCATCCAGCAGGAGGGGGCCCGGCGACGCCGTTCGGAGCGCTCCTCTTCCAGGAAGGTGCGAATGGTGCTGACCAGGTCGTGACGCACCTCCCAGATGGAGTGTTCGCAGAAGGCCACCATGCGTCCCCGACGCCGCACCGCGAATCCGGCGGTCACTCCGGCGGCGGTTTCCAGACGTTTGGCGCCCAACACCCGCAGTTGATCCGACTCCTCCCCGTCGAGGCCCAGGGAGAGGCCCAGATTGGAGATGAAGGAGCGTCGCAGGCGGCCGCCGTGTTCGCCCTGGGCGATGATCAGGCCGTATTCGGGGGAGGTGTCGTTGGGATCGAAGGGCTCTTCCGGATCGACTTCGAGGGTGGCGATATCGGAGACGCCCAACCCGTGCAGGAAGAGGTCGAGATAGGGTCGTCCGGAGAGGGGCAACAGGGTTTCCAGATCGCTCCAGCGCGGCACCACCAGCAGACATTTGATCATTGAAAGACTCCCGTTCGGAAGGCGTGGGTCAAAGCCGGAGTCAGCCACAGGGCGAGCAGCGCCGCGCTCCACAGACCGGCTGCCAGATCATCCATCATGATACCCGTCCCGCCCGAAAGGTTGCGATCCAGCCAACCCACCGGCCAGGGTTTGAAGATGTCGAAGAGGCGGAACAGGACGAAGCCCGCCAGCAGGGTGGCCGCCTCGGGGGGAAACCAGCAGACCGTCAGGCAATAGCCGGCCACCTCGTCGATGACCACCGCGCCCGGATCCTTGCTTCCCAGGCAGAGAGCGGCCCGGTCGGCGGCCCACCAGCCGAGGAGGATCAATCCCGTCAGGGCGACGCCGTAGACCATGGCGGAGGTTTGACCCAACAGCCAGGCCAGGGGAATCGCCGCCAGGGTGCCGAAGGTTCCCGGCGCTTTCGGCAGACGCCCCACACCGCCGAAGGTGGCGATGAAGAGGGCCAAAGGGCATTTTGCCGGGGGGGGCATGGTCATCATGCCAGCGTCCTTTCGGTAAATGGGGGTCCGGGGGGGCTGGCCCCCTGGGGGGTCCGGGGCAGCGCCCCAGGACGTTGCCGCTTTCGACCGGACAGACCCAGCTTCGTCCGGTTGGCGGGTTCAAAGATGGGGAGGATGAGTCCCTCCCCTGGCCCCCTCCCGCCGGGTCGAAGCCTGAACACGGTTGGGATTGGGTGTCAGGTTGGGCATTCCTCTTCTATCGCTTCGACCCGGCAAAGGCCACGTCCCGGGGCGCTGCCCCGGACCCCGCTGAGGGGGCAGCGGTGCTCCCCCTCAGGCTCCCCCAACCCTGTTTGCTAGCCGAAACCATCGGCTCACGTTTCGTGGCCACCCAGATACGCCCGCTCCACCTCCGGATTGTGCAACAACTCCCGCCCCGTGCCACTCAACCGCACCTCCCCGTTGGCCAACACATAACCACGATGCGCCAGTCGCAAAGCCTGAAAGGCGTTCTGCTCCACCAGGAAAATGGTGGTGCCCGTCGCCGCAATCTCTTGCAGAATGCCAAAAATCTGACGACAGACCAAGGGCGCCAGTCCCAAACTCGGTTCATCCAGCATCAACAACACCGGCTTGCCCATCAACGCCCGCCCGATGGCCAACATCTGCTGCTCCCCCCCCGAAAGAGTGCCCGCCCGCTGCTGCTGACGCTCCCGCAACACGGGAAACAGCTCGAAAAGATCCCGCAACGCCCGCTCCGGATCCGTCGGCGGCTCCGGACGCAAGGGCAGCAAGCCCATCTCCAGATTCTCCCGCACCGTCATGGCCGGAAAAATGCGCCGCCCCTCGGGTACCAGTGACAGCCCCATGCGGGCGATACGGGCGGTGGGCAAAGCGGAAATGTCCTGACCATCCAGCAGAACGCGCCCCGCATGCCGACGCGGCTCGCCGAAAAGCGTCATCAGCAACGTGGTCTTGCCCGCCCCGTTGGCCCCGATCAGAGCCACGATCTCCCCCGGATGAATCTCCAGGGATACCCCCTTCAAGGCCTGAATCGGGCCGTAACCGGAAGAGAGTTTGTCCACCTGCAGCAACGGTTGCGGCTTCACGGCTCCAGCTCCCCGTCCTCATCCTCTTCCGCCACGCCGAGATAGGCCTTTTTGACCCGTTCGTCCCGCTGCACCAGCGCCGGAGGACCGGAGGCGATGACCTCCCCGTGATCCAGCACCACCACATGATCCGACAAACCCATGACCAACCCCATGTCGTGTTCGATCAGCAATATGGTGACGCCGTGCTCATCCCGCAACTTGCCGATCCGCGCCGCCAGCTCACGGGTTTCGCCGGGATTGAGTCCCGCCGCCGGTTCGTCCAGACAAAGCAGCAGCGGATTGGTACACATGGCGCGCGCCATTTCCAGACGGCGTTGATGGCCGTATGGCAGTTCCCCCGCCGGACGGTTGGCCTCCCGGGTCAGGTCGAAATAGCCCAGCCAGTAGGCCCCCTGCTCCACCGCCATCTCCTCGTGTTCGCGAAACAGGGAGGTGCGCAGCAGACCCGACCAAAGGTTGCGGTTGACCAGACGGTGTTGCGCCACCAGAAGGTTTTCCAGCACCGTCATGTCGCGGAACAGCCGGATGTTCTGGAAGGTGCGGGCCACCCCGGCCAGGGCGATGCGATGGGAGCCGCCGAACATCTTGTAGAAGAGTTTACCTCCCAATCGCCCTGGATGACGCAGATCGGAAGGTCGCCAGGGCTGCCCCAGCAACTGCGCCAGATCGACCTCCTCCCCGTCGGGCTGGCGCAGATGCAGGCTGCCGGCGGTGGCGCGATAGAAACCGGTGATGCAGTTGAACACCGTGGTCTTGCCCGCGCCGTTGGGGCCGATCAGAGCGGTGATGGAGCCGGTTTTGACCTCGAAGCCGACGTTGTGCAACGCCGTGAGGCCGCCGAAACGCATGGTCAGATGCCTAACCGTCAGGAGCATGGTGTCTCTCCTTGGGCAGGGGCAGGTCGAAACGGGGTCGCTTCAGGCGCAGCAGGCCACGCGGTTTCCAGATCATCATGAGAACCATGGCGATGCCGAAGAGCAGAATGCGCCATTCGGCGAAGTCGCGCAGCAGCTCGGGCAGCACGGTGATGACGATGGCCGCGATGATCACGCCGGGCACGGAACCCATGCCTCCCAGCACCACGATGGCCAGAATCAGCACCGATTCGAAGAAGGTGAAGGAGGTGGGATTGACGAAGCCCTGGGAAGCGGCGAAAAAGACCCCGCCGATGCCGCCCACGGTCGCGCCCAGGCTGAAGGCGGCCAGCTTGATCGACACATGGTTGATGCCCAGGGAACGGCAGGCGATTTCATCCTCCCGCAGCGCCTCCCAGGCCCGACCCAGGGGCAGAAAACGCAGGCGGGAGACGAAAAACACCAGAAAAGCCACCACCGCCAGCAACAGCAGGTAGATGAAGATGAAGCGATAGGTGTTGGAAAATTCCAGCCCGAAGAATTCGTGGAAGGTGACGTGGCCTTCCGAAGCCCGACGGCTGAATTCCAGCCCGAAGAGGGCGGGAAAGGGCGCCTGCACGCCGTTGGGACCGCCGGTGAAGCTCATCCAGTTGTTGAGGATCAGACGGATGATCTCGCCGAAACCGAGGGTGACGATGGCCAGGTAGTCGCCGTGCATGCGCAGCACGGGAAAACCGAGCAGTGCGCCGCAACAGCCGGCGAGCAATGCGCCGCAGGGCAGCGCCGTCCAGAAGCTCAGGCCCAGGTATTCGTGGCCCAGGGCGTAGGTGTAGGCCCCGACGGCGTAAAAGGCCACGAAACCGAGATCGAGCAGTCCGGCCAGCCCCACCACGATGTTCAGCCCCAGGCCCAGCAGCACATAGATCAAGGCCAGGATGGCCACGCCGATCCAGTATTTGGAGAGCAGGAAGGGCAACACGAAAGCCAGGCCCAACAGGATCAGCCCATGGTGCAAGGGGGATCCGGGCAGGTGTACGGCGATTTTGGGCAGCGGGGCGCGCCCTGCCAGCAGGTGTTGCGCCTGAAGAAAGAGCCAGCGCAGCATGAAGAAACCGGCGGCCAGCATCAGGGGGCGTTGCCAGTTTGGAGCCACCTCGTAGCCGGTGAGGACCAGTCCGGCGACGGGCCCCAGCAGCAACAGGGCCATTGCGCCCCAGAGGAGGGCATCGCGGGTGGTGGAGAGGGTTGTTTTCATGTAACGGCCCCTGCCCCCAGCGGCATGATGGTGTCAACGGCCAAAGGAAACGTCCCAGGGCGCTGCCCTGGACCCGTCGGGGGGGATAATCCCCCCCGAACCCCCGTATGAATGAACAACGGCGTTTTCATACTTTTTCCACCACGGCGCGGCCCAACAATCCGGAGGGTCGGAAGATCAGCACGGCGATAAGCAGCACGAAGGCGAAGACATCCTTGTAGTCGGTATTGACGAATCCGGAAAAGAGGGATTCCGCAAGTCCAAGTACAACGCCGCCAAGCAATGCCCCCGGTAAGGAACCAATACCACCCAGAACAGCCGCGGTAAACGCCTTGATGCCCGTAACAAAACCAATGAAAAAGTCAAACGAACCATAATTCAACGTAACCAAAACCCCAGCCACGGCAGCCAACGCCGCACCAATAACAAATACCAGCGCAATGATGCGATCCGTATCAACACCAAGAAGCCGAGCCATCAACGCATCCTGCTGAGTGGCCCGACAACAACGTCCCAACGCAGTCCTGGCCATCAGCCAGGAAACCGCAGCCATCGAAGTAAAAGCCACGGCAACGATGAGCAGTTGGATGTAGGTGATTTGGATAAAGGCTCCCTCCCCGCCCAATTGCAGGCGCAGGTGGCCTTCAAGTACGGCGGGCACCCCCTGGTTTCGGGCTCCCTGGAGCAGGCGCACCATGTTTTGCAGGATCAGGGAGATGCCGATGGCCGAGATGAAGGGTGCCAGTCGGGTGGAGTGGCGCAGTGGGCGGTAGGCGATGCGTTCCATGGTCCAGCCGTAGAGGGCGGTCAGTCCGATGACCAGGACCAGGGTGATGGCCAGGCCCAGCAGGGGGTTGCTCAGGCCCAGGGCGGTCAGGGTGGCCAGAAAGATGGCGGTCAGGTAGGCGGCGACCATGTAGATGTCGCCGTGGGCGAAGTTGATCATGCCGATGATGCCGTAGACCATGGTATAGCCGACGGCGATGAGGCCGTATATCGCTCCCAGGACCAGTCCGTTGATCAATTGTTGCCCGATGATATGGGGCTCCATGCCGCAATCCTTTGCGTCCTGAAAAAACTTTTTCCTAATCTTCTAATTAGCAAAAAGGGTTGGGGGAGTCTGAGGGGGAGCTCCGCTGCCCCCTCAGGACTTTTCCGTTGATCTTTTGACTTTTCCCTTGATCCTCTGACTTTCCTTCCAATCCTCTGACTTTTCCTTCCAGGCTCGCCCCGCGCAAGGCCATCCTTTCGGGGTCCTTTTCCCGAAAGGATGGCTTTGAGCGAGCCCGCCATGGTTCTTTCCGCTGGCCAATCGGCCGTTTGATTGGCCAGCGGAAAGAACACATTGCCCGCGAGGATCCTCCAGCCCCTGTCAAAATGAACGGCTGGCACGTCATTTTCGGCGCGTCCAAAAAGGATGGGGAGGATGAGGCCCTCCCCTGGCCCCCTCCGGCCGGGTCGAAGTTTGAACCGGGATGGAGGAGGCGCCGGGTTGGGCATTGTTCTTTATCGCTTCGACCCGGCACGTCAACGGACCGGGGCGCTGCCCCGGACCCCGCTGAGGGGGCAGCGGAGCTCCCCCTCAGGCTCCCCCAACCCTTTTTGCAAATTCAGGATCAATCCCTTTGGCGGTATTTTCCGTCCGGGGTCCATTCGTACATCACGTAGTCGGAGACTTTCAAATCGCCTTTGGCGTCCCAGGCCTTCGGTCCCATAATGGTATTTACCGTATTTCCATGCAACCATTTGGCCAGAACCGCGCCATCCGTGGAATTCGTCGCCTCGATGGCCGCCGCGATGGCTTCCAGCGTCGAATAGGAGTACAAAGTGTAGCCTTCCGGCTCGTAGCCGCTCTTGCGGAAGGCTTCCACCACCTTCTGTCCGGTGGGGATGCGTCGCGGATCGGCCCCGAAGGTCATGTAGACGCCCTGCACGAACTGTGCGCCGCCTGCGGCCACCATGAACTCTTCGGAGACGATGCCGTCACCGGAGACCAGCGGGGCCGTCAAGCCCTGCTGGCGCATCTGCCGCACCAGGGGACCGGCTTCGCCGTGCAAGCCGCCGAAGTAGACGGCATCGGCTTCCAGCGACTTGATTTTGGTGACCAGGGCGTTGAAGTCCTTTTCGCCACGGGTCAAGCCTTCGAAGAGCACCTCCTTCACGCCCAGGGATTGCAGATGCTTGCGTGCCGCTTCGGCCAATCCCTGACCGTAGGTGTCTTTGTCGTGGATCACGGCGACTTTTTTGGCTTTGAGAACCTTGACCACGAAGTCGGCTCCGACGACGCCCTGCTGGTCGTCGCGTCCGCAGGTACGGAAGATGCCGGGGAGTTTACGTTCCGTGACCATGGGGTTGGTGGAGGCGGGGGTGATGGCCAGGATGCCGGCTTCGCTGTAGATTTCGGAGGCGGGCATGGTGGAGGAGGAGCAGAAGTGGCCGATGACGACATGAACCTTGTCGGAATCGACCAGGCGGTTGGCCACGGAAACGGCTTGTTTGGGCTCGCAGGAGTCATCGCCTTTGATCAGCTCGATGGGACGCCCTTTGACGCCGCCGCGAGCGTTGATGTCCTTGGCCGCCTGTTCCGCGCCGCGCCACAACTGTTCCCCGAAGGGGGCATAGGATCCGGAGAGGGGGCCACCCACCCCGATGCGGATCGGCTCGGCGGCCAGGGCGTTGCCCTGAATGGCGCCTGCCAGAAGAAGCCCCAAAAACCATTTGCTTTTCAACATGTCACCCTCTCCGTGGCCAAAAATTCCGTTCAGTAACTACGGGGGTCCGGGGGGGATTATCCCCCCCGGCGGGTCCAGGGCAGCGCCCTGGGACTTTTCCTTTTGCCGTTGACCCTCCAACTCCATGGGGTCCAGGGGGCACCCCTGGGACTTTTGCCGTTGACCCTCCAACTCCATGGGGTCCAGGGGGCACCCCTGGGACTTTTCCTTGCGCCGTTGATACGGTCGTTCTGTGCAGCGTTCAGAACAGTAACAAATTCCGTCCAGTAACTACGGGGGTCCGGGGGGGATTATCCCCCCCGGCGGGGTCTGGGGCAGCGCCCCAG
>JADGAQ010000033.1:16567-29070 GCA_015231925.1 Magnetococcales bacterium | reverse complement strand
TGCTATAAATGGGAATATGATAAGATAAAATTGTTAAATGTCAACACGCCCTAGTAACATATACTCAGCGACGCAACCCGAAACTCCCCCGGCAAACGGAGCCTGCCCGCCTCCCGGCTACGGGGGGATGGCATTCGGAAATGAAGAGTGCGCCGCAAAGGCGATGCCGCAGCAGCAACGCCCCCGCTACCGGGCGGGAAACATCTTCAGGATGGCGAGGATGAACACGGCCTGGGCGGCGGCGACGCCGCACAGCCACTGGATGGTTTCGGCTTTGGCTTCGGCGATACGGGTTTGCAAGCGTGCTTCCGCCGCCTGGAGGTCGCCTTTGGTGGTCCGTTCTTTCTGACGGAAGGTCTCCACCTGCTCTTGCAGACTGGTCTGCGCCTCGGCCAGGGCTTCGGCCTGCTTCTCCTCGAAACCGGCGGCTTTGAGGGTTTTGACGTATTTCAGGGTATCGAAGCGGGGCGGCGTCATGGCTCACTCCTGTACCGTCATGCGGCCACACGGGCGGGGCGGTTGACAACGTGTCTCTGCAGCGTGGGCCATCACCCCAGCCCGGCCAACTCGGCCTCGATGGCCTCGGCTTCTTTGATGTTATCGAGTTGGCGGAGGATGTCGGCCAGGACACCGAGGCTGATTATCCAATTGCGCCGAAAAGCATCTGGAAGTTTGTTGAAGAGTTCCCGAAAGAGGGTAACAGATTCCTGGGCGGGCGATAGGGCCTCTGCCGAACGGCCATCTTCATTCAAATACCTGGCCAGATTGTTGAGGGTACCCGCAAGGTAGTGACGAAAGGCTTCCGGTTGCTGCCTCGCCAGCTCCCGATAGATTCCGACGGCTTCCAAGGCGGGGGCGAGGGCCTCTTCACGCTGGCCAAGCTCGCTCAAGATATTGGCTAAGTTATTGAGACTCATAGCAAAGTATGGGAGATAGAGTTTCGGGTGCTGCTCTGCCAATTCTCGCCGAATGTTGACAGATTCCAGAGTGTTCGATAGGGCCTCTACCGAGCGGCCAACTTGGCTCAAAGATATGGCCAGATTGGCAAGGCTCCCAGCAAGATATTGACTAAAATAATCTGAATGCTGCATAGACAACTCTCGATATATTTTAACAGCTTCATATGATGGAATAATAGCCTGCTCATAACTGTCAACATCCCTCAAGCGATTAGCCAAGGTGTTTAGACTCTTGGCCAATTCGGGACGAAAGACTTCCAGAAACTGCTTCTCCAACTCACGATAGATTTCGACAGCTTCCTCGGCGGGCTTGAGGCCCTCTGCCGAACGGCCCAGGTGGCCCAGTCTTACCGAATAATTATTGAGAAAGCGGGCCAGTTGGGCACGGCTGGCAAGGTCGGTGGCCTTGCTGTCCCGCAGCCGCTGGATGATGGCCCCTTCCACCTTGGCGGTGAAGGCGTTCAGGTCCAGGTGGTAGTCCGGCAGCAGCTTGGCGTCGGTGATGGCCAGCAGGCGTTCCACAGGCAGGTCTTGTTGATCCACCAGGGCGTCCAGCCAGTGCAGGGGCTGTTCATAGCCGTAACGGCCATAGTCCTGCACGCAGCGGAGGGCGGCGGTCACGGCTTTGAGGCCACCCCGGTCGAAAGCCCGCAAGGCGGCGGCCTGGGCGGAGGGGGCATCCCCGTTGCCCAGATTCTTCAGGATCAGCAACTCCCCCAGCAGGTCCGGCAGCAGGGCTGCGGCGCCGGAATCGGCGGGAAAGAGGGCGTGCAGTTTGTCGGCCAGGGTGGGGATATCGCCGTTTGCCCTGCGTTTTTTCAGTTCCTGCTCACAAACCTCTTCCAGATCGGGTCGGTTCAACCCGCCACACAGGGTGGTGTAGGCCGCCAGATGGCGCAGCAGCATGGCCTGAGCTTCGGAATCGCTCCGGCTGACAATGCGGTTTTCTTCCTTGTCCACCAGGGCCTGAGCCAACTCCAGCCGGTTCATGGCCCACGGGTTGCCCTGAATCTGCCCCGCCATCAGGATGAACAGCGGCTCGCCCCACCAATCCTGTTTCACCAGCGGCGCGGCGGGGGATGCCATGCCCGGAGAGACATGCTCCAGCAAGGCCAACCCGGCTGGCTTATCCAGGGGGGGCAATTCCTCCGGTTTGGCCGGGTCGAGCAGTTTGGTCACCGCATTGCCCCAGCCCCCGACGCCGCGCACCGTCTGCCACCAGCCGGCATCCTCCTCGCCGTGGCGCTCCAGCAGCAGCAAACGCAGTTTGCTGGCCGGGTCCGCCGCCTCGGCCAGGGCCTCCAGCCACTGGCGAATGGCCGCAGCGTGGTTGGCGGCGTAGTCGATCACCGCCAGGGTGTCCCGACTCCAGCGGGACGTTGCCGGGATCTTGGCCCCTGAGAGAAAACCGGTGTGCCAGCCCTTTTCCTGGTACTCCAGACACAACTCCACAGCCAGCCGCGTCTTGCCCCGACCGCCATCCCCGATCAGCGCCCGCACGGCAACGGCTTTGTCCGAGTCCAGCCAGGCCCGCATCTTGCCAAGATCCCCCTCCCGCCCGACAAGCGTCTTGACGCTACGCGCACGGGGATTGAGTTTCTGCACCCCCGTCGCGCCTTCGATCAGGCCAAGCGGCTCCAGAGGCAATCCCGGTGGTGTCGGGGGCGGGCCATCGAGCAGAAATTTTCGGGCGATTTTGAACGCCTGATCCTCGCGGTTCCGTGGCTTGACCACATCGATATGGCCCTTACCAAGTATTCGAAAAACATGCTTGCTGCCCCAAAATCCCCGTGCGCTCTGCTCTTCGACAACGTTGTCATCATCGGCCACCACAAACCGGGTGATGACTTGTTTATTCATTTTTTGGTCGGCCCAGCCCTGGTTGAGCATATCCAGGAAATCGCTCTCCGGGTTCATCTGGGAGATTTGGGGGGAGATCTGTAGGTACCTGGCCAGATCGGCACCATTATTGGGTGTGGCGAAAAGCAACAGGCGCGATGCGAGCAAAGGATCCTTGGCAAGCTTGCGGGCCAAAAGCATCTGCCGCGCCACCAACCCCCCCATGCTATGGCAGATCAATACAATCTCGGAGGCTTCCACCAAACCCAGTTCCGTGCCCAACCCCTCGGCAATCTTCTGAATGCGGGGATTGTGTTTAACCGGATTCAACGAGGTGGGATACTGCCAAACTCGCACCTCATACCTCGCCGCAACCCCGGCATCCTCCCGCAGCAGGCGCGGAAAATCCCCCCAGGTGGTCTCATCCCCACCCAGGCCGTGGATGAACAACACCAACCCCTTTTTTCCCGCCATGCCCCGTCTCCTGCATTACCTGATGCTGTTGCGGACCGGGTTAGAATGCAACTTCTGGTTCTACGGGTCAAGAAGGGAAATTTTACCTGATGATACGAACACATCGCCAAACCGCGAAGCATTGGCTCGGAAGGAGCTAACTGATTGAAACGTCAAAGGACAGAACATTTCCTTTTTTTGATACTTAAAGGATAACATATTGAAAGTCAAAGTAATTCTGAGTCGATTCCCACCCGGCAGCGGGAGTTCTGCAATTGCCTCATTTGGCCAACGCGCCCTCTTTCACGTTGCAGAAGTCTTTGGGCATGGCCCGGTCTCGCCTCAGCCCGGAGGGTATGGGTGATTCAGCAGTGGGAATCCCATCGGATATCGGTATCAATCCGACGAAAAAACGGCGTATTCACCATAATTTCCCTGGCCTTTTCGTTTCGCATGCATATTATGTCAAATCAGTGGCATGGTTCATGCTGTTCGTAATATCAGAGGCAGCGCACCATCGCTCTCTTGACGGCAGGCCAACCGGGATCGCCCTTTTTCCGGTAAATTATTTTACCCACCGATTAATCGGTGTTATAATCTATCACAGCAACCCCCGGCGGATTCGGGGAATCGTCATGGCTGGAGGCAGGACGCGGGAGTTGTCCGGGCCGATGCCGAAAGGATGGAGTTTACCATGAGGGAGATTTCGCTATGACTGCCGATGAAGAAGTCAGGCAGGTTTTACAGGTGGTGGAAGCCAATATCCGCGAGGAACGGCATCCGTACCTCTATACCACCATGTCCAACAGCGGGGATACCTGCGAAGAGAATCTGGAGGCCTATGAAGAGGCCATGTCGATGACTGCCCAGATTCTCAAGGAAGCCCTGACGGACTGAAGTTCGCTTCCCTGTCCTGAAAAGGCCCGTCGGAACGTCAGACGGGCTTTTTTTTGTCTTCGATTGCCCTTTCGGAACACCGCGAAGCGGCTGACGCCACTTTTCCCGAAGGGTGAAATCGGATAAGATGCCTCCTTCCCGATTGGAAAGCGCACGGGAAGATAACCGGATTCGCATCGAACAGAGCTGGAGTCGGGCATGGAAGCAACGCAGACGGACCATTCTTTCCGGAAGGAATTCAGCCCGGACAAGGCCAAGATCATTTTGGGCGTGCGTAAAATTCTGCGGGCCTACCAGAGTCTGCCGATCTTCGTGGAAACCTGGCGGGGTGGTCCGGAAGATGGTCTGTATTATCTGTCCGGAGATGTTCTGGAGGATATTGCCATCCGGGTGGAGAAGGACAAGGAGCGTTTCTGCCATTTTCACGGCAGCCGGAATCCTGAACCGGCCAAGGTGGGTGGCCAGTTCATCTACTGGATCACCAAGCTGCGTCCCATCTGTTTCCGCTATCGTCAAGGGCAGACACTGACGGAAAACGAGCTTTATCTGAACGAGTATCTGGCCGTTCTGGTAGGTTTAAACCGGGTGCGTTCCGCCAGTCCGAACCCCAAGGACGCCGCCGTTCTCGCCCGCCTGGCAACCCGCACCAAGCCCATCCTCAAGGACCTGCGTTACAACTTGCGCTATCGCCACATCTCCAGCGACGACATGACCCTGATGCTGAAGTTGATTTTTCAGGACGTGTGAACCCGCCGAACCCCGTTTACCGGGCGGGAAACATCTTCAGGATGGTGATGATGAACACGGCCTGGGCGGCGTCGACGTAGCGCGCGCCATCACCCCAGCCCGGCCAACTCGGCCTCGATGGCCTCGGCTTCCCCGATTTTACCGAGTTGGCGCAGGATGGTGGCCAGGGTGTCGAGGCTGTGTTTCAGCTTGGGTTGAAAAACCGCAGGACGTTTTTTGACCAGTTCCCGACGAATGACGACGGCTTCCTTGGCGGCTTCGAAAGCCTCCGCCAAACGGTCGACGTCTCTCAATCGAAGCGCCAGATTGTTGAGGCTCATGGCCAGGGCGGGACGGTACGCTTCCGGTTGCTGCTTCGCCAATTCCCGATAGAGGGCGACGCCTTCCCCGGCAGCAGCGAGGGCCTCCGCTGAACGGCCAACCTCGCTCAACAGACTGGCCAGATTGTTGAGGCTTCCCGCAAAGTCGTCACGAAAAGTTTCCGGCTGCTGCCCCACCAACTCCCGATAAAGATCGACGGCTTCCCCGGCATCGGCAAGAGCCTCTGCCACACGACCAACCTGGCCGAAAAACACCGCCAGATTGCTGAGGCTCCCGGCCAGATCGGAACGGAACGCCTCCGGCCGCTACCGCGCCAACTCCCGATAGATGTCGACGGCTTCCCCGGCGGGAGCGAGCGCCTCTGCCGAACGACCAACCCCGCTCAATCCAATGGCCAGACTGTCGAGACTCCTGGCCAGCGCGGGTCGGAACTCCTCCGGCTGCTGCCTGGTCAATTCCCGGTAGATGTCGACGGCTTCTCCGGCAGGAGTGAGGGCCTCCGTGGCATGGCCAACCTTGGTCAGGCAGCTGGCCAGGGTGTCGAGGCTCCTGGCCAGGTCGCGACGGAAACCCGGCTGCCGCTGAGCCGCCAACTCCCGATAGATGCCCACCGCTTCCGCAGCGCGGGCAACAGCTTCCGAAGAACGGCCAAACTCGCCCAATCGAATAGCCAGATTGTGCAGACTGTCGGCCAGACCGAGCCGGAAAACGGCCGGCTGCTGACGCGCCAACTCCCGCCGGATTTCGAGAGCCTCCTCGACCAGGGCCAGGGACTCTGCCGAACGGCCAACCCGGCTCAATATCGGGGACAGATTGTTGAGACTCATGGCCAGGGCGGGTCGGAAAGCCCCCGGGTGCCGCCGCGCCAGTTCGCGCCGGATCTCAAGGGCTTCCCCGGCAGGGGCGAGGGCCTCCGATGAACGATCAACCTCGCTCAACAGAATGGCCAGATTACCGAGACTCATGGCCAGGTCGGGACGGTAGGCGGCGGGATCCTGAAGCGCCAACTCCCGATAGATGTCGATAGCCTCCAAAATCGGCGACAGGGCTTCCGACGAACGTCCCGCCTGGCTCAAACGGCTGGCCAGCGTGTTGAGGCTCAAAGCCAGGTCGGGACGAAATGCCGCCGGCTGTTGCCGCACCAACTCGCGCCGGATGTAGAGGGCGTTCTCGGCGGGGGCGAGTGCCTCGGACGAACGACCCACCTCACTCAAGCGGTTGGACAGCGTGTTGAAGCTGTCGGCAAGTCCGGGGAGGAAATCCACCGGCTGCTGACGCGCCAACTCCCGAAAGATTGCGACAGCCTCCCCGGCAGATTCGAGCCCCTCCGTCCAACGACCCAGGTTGCTCAAGCTTGTGGAATAACGCTTGAGAACATCGGCCAACCGGGCCCGGCTGGCGGGGTCGGTGGCCTTGGTGGCCCGCAGCCGCCGGGTGACAACCCCTTTCACCTTCGCCGAAAAGGCGTTCAAGTTCAGATGGTAGTCCGGCAACAGGGCGTCGATGGCCAGAAGCCCTTCCAAAGACAGGTCCGGCTGATCCACCAAAGCGTTCAACGAATGCAGGGCCTGATCGAAATCGTGACGACCATCGTCTTGTATGCAGCGCAGGACAGCCGCCGCAGCTTGAATGTCTGCGGTTTTGTAGGCCTGCAAGGCAGCGGCCCGGACTTTCTCGGCATCGCAGTCACCCGGCCGGATCAATCGTTCCCCCTGCAAGTCCGGCGTCGGCGGCGCCACGCCGGAAGAAGCGGAAGAGTGCGTGTTCAACGGGTCACCCTCAATCTGCCCCGCCATCAGGAAAAGCAGCGATGCGCCCCACCAACCCTGTTTCACCCGCAGGACACCGGAGGGACTCTTCTCCGTCGAAACCCGCTTCAACAAGGCCAATCCGGCTTTGCCCAAGTCGTGAAGGAACAACACCAACCCCTTTTTTCCCGCCATGCTCCGTCCCCTGCATTACCTGATGCTGTTGCGGACCGGTCAGCATGCAACTTCGGGGTAAATCAGTCAAGGATTGATTTTGTATGTTATTTTCATAGAGAATACGGGGGTTCGGGGGGGATTATCCCCCCCGACGGGTCCAGGGCAGCGCCCTGGGACTTGGCCTTTTGCCGTTGACACGATCCTGTGGCGCTGTGCAGGGCCTGAATAGTTACTGAAAGGCAGGGGATTAAAGGAAACGTCCTGAGGGGGCAGCGTAGCTCCCCCTCAGACTCCCCCAACCCTTTTTATTACTTTACGGATTGAAAGGAGAGAGCCATCTTCAAACCTCTCCACGGGTCGGATTCCGGCTGCACCACCAACACATCCCCCCGCCAACTCCGCTGCAAAGCATAACTCTCCCGCGACCCCACCACCACCAGATCCGCCCCCCACTCCCCCGCCTGACGACCCACCTCCCGCTCCGGATCCCCCGCCACCACCCAACCCCGCACCCACTCCCGACAGCCCAGTTTCTCCAGCATGCCCTGCAATCGTCCCTCCAGATAGCGCACCATCTCCGCCTTGATCTCCGCCGGAGTGCGAAACGGGATATGATCCGACTCGAACCCGGTGTGAAAATCCATCACCACCACAACTCCCACCTCGCACCCCTCCAATCGCGCCATGCGCAAGGCCCGACGCACCACCCCCTCCCCCCGACCGTCCGGTTGCACCGCGCACAACACCCGCCGATACGCTGCCATCTCACTTCTCCCCCTTCCCGGTGTCGTCGCCTGCCACCGTCTGACACTCCCGAAACAACCTCACCTTGCAGCTCCGGCAAATCGCGGCATCCAGCCGGGGAAACACACTGGCAATCGCACTCTCCTTCCCCGGAAAGAGATGCGCCTGCGGCACCACCTCGGACAATCCCCCCCGCTGCAAACTCTCCCCCGGACCCCGTTTGACATCGACCAGATAGAGATCGCCCCCCGCCGCCTGACGCCGTTTGGCCTCCTGGATCAGCAGATGCGAGCCCGCGCTGTCCACCAGATTGATCCCCGAGGCCACGATGATCAGATGCTTCTGGGCCACCTCCTCCAGTTGCGCCTCCACATGGGCCACCGCGCCGAAGTAGAGGGAGCCGTCCAACCGCGCCACCTTGAGCTGCGGACACTCCTCCCGCTGCCCGGCCCGCACCATGGAACGCCGCGCCACGCCGCGATCCGGAACCAGACTGACCAGCTCCGGCTGGGAGGTGCGCCGCAGATGAAAGATCAACGACAACATCACCCCCGCCAGAATGGCCTTTTCCATGTCGATGAACAGCGTGGCCAGAAAAGTCACCAGCAGGATGAAGCCCTCACGGGGATAGCTTTTGCGCAACTGGCCGATGTGATGAAAATCGATGAGCCCCCAGGCCACCTGAAAGAGGATGGCGGCAATCACCGCTTTGGGGATGTAGGCCGCCAGCGGCAATACCGTGGGAGCCAGCAGCAACAGTATGATCCCGCCGAAAACCGCCGCCAGCGGGGTTTTGGCCCCGGCCGCTTCGTTGAGCCCGGTGCGATTGAAGGAGCCCGTGGCCACATAAGCGGAAAAGAAGCTGCCCAACAGATTGGACAACCCCTGCCCGATGAACTCCTGATTGCCGTCGATGCTCTGTCCGCTGCGCACCGCCACGGCGCGGGCGATGGAGACCGCTTCGGTCAGGGCCAGCAGCGTCACCGCCAAGGCGGCGGGCAGCAGATCCAGCAACGCCGCCGGGTTCAACACCGGCGCGGACAACGGCGGCAGTCCGGCGCGAACATAACCCACCAGAGCGATGCCCGTGGTCTGGGGGGTCATCAGCCGTTCCAACAACACGGCGAACAGCGTACCCACCACCAGGGCGATCAACATGTAGGGCCATCGGGGCCGGAAATGTTTGATGGCCACCCCCACGGTCAGGGTCAGCAGACTGACCTGCACCACGTAGAGGTTGGACTCCGCGAGATGGGCCACCACATCGTGGATGGTTGCGGCGAAGTTTTCACTGCGCGGCATGACCAGTCCCAGGAAGGTGGGCAACTGGTTGGAGAGGATCAACAGCGCCGCACCCGCGGTGAAGCCCACCACCACCGCGTGGGGAATGAAATTGACCAGGGAACCGAAGCGCAGCAGCCCCATGCCCAACTCGATCACGCCCACCAGAAAGGTGAGGGTGATGGCGAGTTGCACATATTCGGAGCTGCCGGGAGAGGCGTGCAAACTTAACACCGCATAAAGCAGAATGGATGCGGCGGTGGTGGGACCGGAGACCAGATGCCAGGAGGAGCCGAACAGGGCGGCGATCACGGCGGGGATCATCCCGGCATAAAGGCCGTATTCGGGCGGCATGCCGGCGATGATGGCGAAGGCCACCCCCTGCGGCAGCACCAGAATGGCGCCAACCAGTCCGGCAATGGCGTCGGCGCGCACGGTGGAGCCGTTTACCCGTGGCCACCAGCGCAGAAAGGGCAGAAAACGGCTCAAATGCAAGGGACGACCCGGCAAGGCTATAACTGACATGGACCACCTTCGACCGATGAGAAATCCGGCTCCTGTGACACCGTGGTCTCATTGTGGATCCGCGATGGTGAAGGCAGGGTCAAGGCAAGGTGAAGGAAACGTCAAGAAGGGAAATCTGCGGGAAGATGTTGACTTTCAATATGTTGTCTTTTAAATATCAAAAAAAGAAAATGTTCTATCCTTTGACGTTTAATTATTCTTTTTTATATTAATATATGGTTACTATTCTTCCCAATCCTCCAACAACAAACCCGAAACACGGGAAAACTCAGCAGTATTATGGGTGACCAAGGTACAACTATTAGCCAAAGCGATGGCGGCGATTTGTAGATCGTAAGGACCGATAGGCACCCCCTGGCGCACGAGTTCGGCACGAATTCTGCCGAATATCCGAGCCGCAGCATCATCGAAGGGCAGCGAACGAAAAGGCGAAAAAAAGACCTCCTGGCGATGCAAATTACCCATTGGATCCTGAGACTTCATGGCTCCATAAAACATCTCCGACTTGACCACGCTGCACACCCGGACGACCTCCGGACGCATGCTTCGCAACCGGTGCAAAACAGATGGAGAACGCCCCGACAGATAACGAATGCATACGTTTGTGTCCAGCAGAAAGCTCACTCCATAGGCTCCCGATTCTCCCCGACCCCTTGAAACTCCCGTTCCGGAAAGTCGGGAATGGAAGCGAAAGTGCTTTCGAAATAGTCGGAGGGCCACTCACGGGATAATTCCGCCGCCGGGACGCCAGCGGTCAGGGGAGAATCGTGCCTCAGCAAGATGACCTCCAGTGGTTTTTCCCGCCATCCTTCCGGAACCGGAATCGTCGCAGGTGCATGTTCGAAAAGATGGCGTATGGCCTGCATCAGTCATCTCCGGAAGATAGCTTTGAAACAGATACTGTTCGGGAACCATCATCCACATTGCCGGAAGGAAATTCCAGAACTATTTCGAATCGACTTGTTCGGAGGGTCCCCGCCGGGTTCATTCGCTTCATTACAAGAGCCACCGGGTCTTGCCACATCCCGCGTTGAAAAAGCATGGGGCCGGCCCATCCGGCGGGGCTTGGTCAATCGCGGCGCGTTCAAAAAAGAGGGGGAGGATGAGGCCCTCCCCTCGCCCCCTCCCGCCGGGTCGAAGCTTTCACAAAATCCGGCGCGGATTCAGAGTCTTCTATTCTTCTTTCGGGCTTCGACCCGGCAAAAACAAAGGGCAAAGGATTAAAGTCAACGTCCCGAGGGGGCAGCGGAGCTCCCCCTCGGGCTCCCCCAACCCTGTTTACTCCTTGACGGATTTTAGGGGGCGGGGCTCGAAGAACAACGTCACTTCCGTGCCTTCGCCTTCCCGGCTGTTGAGGTCGATGCGCCAGCCGTGGCGGTCGCAAATACGTTTCACCAGCGCCAGGCCGATTCCCTCCCCCCGCCGCTCCGGACCTTGAAAACGTCCGTGGAACAACTGTCTCAACACCTCTTCGGGCATGCCGATGCCGGTATCCCGGATCACCACCCGATCGGTTTCCAGCCGAATGCGCACCCATCCTTCCGGGGTATGCGCCAGGGCGTTGCGCACCAGGTTGCCAAGCACCACGAACAACAACGCCGCTTTGGTTTGCAGGCGGGGCTCGGCCCCCATTTCCAACTCCACCTGAGTGGATTTGTTACGCAGCAGATGGCGATGTTTGTCGACCACATCGTTGAGGACTTCCGCCACGGAGCAACTGTCGGGCATGGGCTGACGCGGATCCAGCTCGCGGGAAAGCAGCAGCAGGGCTTCGGTCAAGCCGGTCATATCCTGGGCGGCGCGTTCCACCCGTTCCAGGCGTTCCCGATCGCGGCCTTCGGCGAACCCGGCGCCTTCGCGGAGGAGTTCCACGGCGCCGCGAATGACGGCCAGCGGGGTACGCAGTTCGTGGCTGACATCGGCGGTGAAGGCTTGTTCGCGTTCGATGAACTCCCGGAGTCGTTGCAGGTAGCCGTCGAAGGCGGCGGCCAGTTCGCCGACTTCGTCGGGGGGCAGTCCTTGGGCCAGGACGGGGAACGGGGCGTGGGGGCCGAGGCCTTTGACGCGGCGCACCAGGGCGCTCACGGGTTCGATGACCCGGCTGGCGAGCCACATGCCGCCCACGGCGGAAAGCATGGTCATGACCAGCACGCCGGCGCCCAGGAAGACCAGGTAGCTGGCTTCGCGTTGTCGCAGGCGGGTCAGGTCGAAGAGCATGACGTAGCGCATGTTGTCTTGAATGGCGACCATGGCGCGATAGGGGGCGTTGCTGTATTCCAGGTCGTGGTAGCCGGGTGGGAGGGGATGCCATTGCGGGGGGAAGGCGGGTGCGCCGTCCGGGGCGGGGTCGACGAAGCCGAGCAGGGTTGCGGTGCTGGGGGGCAGGGAGAGGGGGTTGCGGTGTTTGCGGCTTTGGTAGTCTTCCAGTTCGGCTTTGAGGGTTTGTTCCACGAGTTGGCGGCCGAATTGGCGGGCGGCGAGGTAGAGGTCGGCGGCCATGAGCAGGCTGACGCCCACGCCGAAGAGGGCGAAGGCGACTGCGACGCGGGAGCGAAGGGAAAGGTAGTGCCCGTGAGCCATGCCGTCTATTCTTTAAAGTTGCAAAGAGGGTTGGGGGAGCCCGAGGGGGAGCTCCGCTGCCCCCTCGGGACTTTTCCTTTAGTCCTGTATCCTTTGCCGGGTCGAAGCCCAAAAGAAGCATACCCAACCCCGATCCCGCACGGCACGCCGTGAATGCTTCGACCCGGCGGGAGGGGGCAAGGGGAGGGCCTCATCCTCCCCATCTTTGACCCCGACGCCAGCACCAAAGCCG
>JADGAQ010000033.1:0-16467 GCA_015231925.1 Magnetococcales bacterium | reverse complement strand
GGGCGATGCACCAAAGCCGGGGCGATGCACCAAAGCCGGGGCGATGCACCAAAGCCGGGGCGATGCACCAAAGCGGGGCGATGCACCAAAGCCGCCTTGGTAAGCTCCGCTGCCCCCAGGACGCTGCATTGACCCTTTGCCGGGTCGAAGCCCAAATGAAGAATACAAAACCCCGATCCCGCGCAGCACGCCTTGAATGCTGAGACCCGGCGGGAGGGGGCAAGGGGAGGGCCTCATCCTCCCCATCTTTTTTGAACGCGCCGGGCTTGACCAAGCCACAGCTTGCAACAAAATGCGCCTTTTCGTCGAATCACCCCGGCTGCGGTGCGGGCGTCAGGTTCAAAGAGGGGGAGGATGAGGCCCTCCCCTGGCCCCCTCCCGCCGGGTCGAAGCTTTCACGAAATCGGGTGCGGGATCGACGTTTTGTATTCTTCTTTTGGGCTTCGACCCGGCAAAGGATAAAGGATTAAAGGAAAAGTCCCGAGGGGGCAGCAGAGCTCCCCCTCGGGCTCCCCCAACCCTTTTTGCATATTAAAGGACTGATTTATCACTCGTCACTTTCCGCCAAACGATAACCCACCCCCCGCACCGTGTGCAGCAACGGCCTCTCCCCAGGCCGATCCACCGCCGCACGCAATACATGCATGTGCGCCCGCAACGCATCACTGTCCGGCGGCGTGTCTCCCCAAATCGCCCCCTCCAACTCCTGCCGCGTCACCACCCGCGACGCCGCCCGCAACAACAACTCCACCAACCGCATGGGAATCGGCGGCAACTCCACATGCCGCCCCCCACGACGCAACAACCGCTGCCCCGGATCAAAACTCAAATCCCCTAAACGCAATACCGTATTGGCCACCTCCCCACGCGACCGCCTCACCAACACCCGCAACCGCGTCTCCATCTCCCGCATGGCAAACGGCTTCACCAAATAATCATCCGCACCCGCTTCCAAACCAATGATCTTGTCCTCCAACGAATCACGCGCCGTCAACATCAAAATAGGCGTACTCTTGCCCGCCTCCTGCCTTAATTTTCGGCATAACGTGACACCATCCAAACCCGGCAAAATCAGATCCAGCAAAATACCGTCGTAATCATTCACCACCGCCAAATGCAACCCGGTAATGCCGTCCGCCGCATGATCCAGAATATGATGACGCGCCTCCAGAAAATCGAAGAGATTGTCCGCCAGATCCTGATTATCCTCGATGATCAATATGCGCAATCCGGACATGGCAACCCTCTGCATGAATGGGATAAACCGACATTCGACACCACCGGGCAGGGCTCGGAAGAGTTACCGCAACCTGAACCACGCCAACGTTCCGTTTCGAAACAACCCCGGACCGCGTCTCGATGGCACGTTCAAAAATGGGGAGGATAAGTCCCTCCCCTGGCCCCCTCCGGCGGGTCGAAAATGAATCAAGGTTTGGAAACAGTGCGCAGTTGGCCATTTCTCCTTATGGCTTCGACCCGCCAACGGCTACGTCAACACCCTGGGGCTCCGCCCCAGACCCCGCCGGGGGGGATAATCCCCCCCGGACCCCCATATGACTGAAAAGCTCAACTTCCGGTCACAATCTACCTCGTCACCCGATAACTCCGCCACACCCCCTCATGCGTCACCCCCTCCAACCCCGGCTGGCGCACCATTTTTTGATGCACCCTCTCGTCCCCCCCGATCAGCACATAATCGAATGCCGCATAATCCCCAGCCGTCACCCGCTCCGGAAACCACTCCAACCCCGTGGTCCAACGCGCCTCGCGAGGCTGCCGATAGATCACCGGGGAGGTCGCCAAATCAGCAAAGGAGAAGTTCAACTCCCCCCCCTTGAGCGCCTGACTCCAGGCGAACTGCTGCAAAAAGGGCCGCCGAACCTTCAAAACCCCACTGGGCGAAACATGATCCAACCCCAACACCCGGGACCGGGACGGAATCACCTCCACCGCCGCCTTGAGCCCGGACAACTCCTTGGCTTCCACCACCGTCCACGCCGACGCGGTGACATAACCCGCCGCCGCCACCAGGGCCAGGGCCAACACATTGCCGATGCGCCACCCCGCCCCCGGCAGGCCGAGCAGCAACAACACCCCCGCTACCGGCAGCCAGCGGCGATTGAACAACAAGGTATTGGAACTCATATCCGGTAACAGCATCACCAAACCCAACACCACCACCCCCGCCAACACCAGACGGATCTCGCCGCGCCACTCCTCATCCTCCCGATTCAACCAGGCCCCCACCCCGGCAAACAACACCATGATGGCCAGCAGCAACACCCCCTCCTCCCCGCGTGTGCCGGAATAGAGGCCCTCGCTCCAATAGTCGGGACGACTCAACCGGCTGCCCAAGGGCACCAGCCACCGCGACGGGGCCGCTCCGAACGCGCCACCGAAGAAGGTACCGGCCCAAACCGCCGTCATCCCCCCCACCGGAAGCAGCGCCAGACCGCAACGGCGCCACACCGCACCCGGAGCGCGATGCACCAGAAGGTGCCCCATGAGCAGCAACAGCCCCATCCCCAGCCACAACACATGGGCGAAATAGAGCAGCAAACCCAGCAAACCCAGCCACAGCGGCGCGATGCCCTGCTCCCGCCGCACCACCTCCCACCAAAGCACCAGCAAGGGGAATCCCGCCATGAAGTTGAAGAAGCCGTACTGCAACAACGGGGAGTAGAGCAGCGGCGCGGCCAGCAAGGCCAGATGCAGGGGACGTTCGAAGATCCAGGCCAGACGGAATACCCCGAACAGCCAGAAACCGCACATCAGCCAACTGCCCAGCAAAGCCGCCTTCCAGGGGGAGAGAAAGGGCCAAAGCAGGGCGAAGGGCAGATAGCCCAGCTTGTTGGGCGTCCACCACTGCAGCAGGTAGGGGGAGTCGGGCCGCCCCAGCTCCTCGAAAGCCAGACGAAGTTGGGCCATCTGCTGGGGCAGATCGATGATGGGAGCGATCTCCACCGCCAGAAAAGGCATGCCCAACAACATCCAGGTCAGCAGAAAACCCAACCGGAAGGTGCAGGCGTGACAAAAGGTGGGAGGATCCGGTTTGTTCATGGGAATCCGTTCCGACACATGGGTGGCAGGAGGATTCATCCCCTCCGGGTATCTGTTCGGATATGGGGATGCGGGGGGATTATCCCCCCGAATCCCCATATCTGCAGATACGGGAAATCTACCTCTCCAGCGGCACCACCTTGGCGTCCTTGATGCCGAGGCTGCGTTCGATCTTGCCGGAGGCCAGCAGGGCGTGGACCACCCGGTCGAAGGGACCGGCCAGAATCTGCACCATGCCGGGTTGATCCGGCAGCGGCTTGCGGTCGGCGGGCACACCGATGGAACGCAACACCCCCAGAATGCGGGTCTCCTCCTCACCCTCGCCGAAAGCCCCCACCAGCACGGCGAAACGGCCCGTTTCGCTGCCGGTCGGCGCGGCTTCCGGCGCGGCGGCGGGCTTGCCCTTCATCGCTGCGGGCAGCGTGGGACGCAGTATCCCTTCGTTGATCACCCGGGGCCGCACGCCCTCCCCCAAACCACCGCCGTCGCGATCCGGGCGGGCGGGACGAGCGGGTTCGTTCCGGGGTGCATCCACCAGCGCCTCGGTTTCCGCCACCAGCTCCCCCTTCTTGCCCAAGCGGGCCGAACGCTTCTGATCCCCGTGATTGGGCAGGGTACGCGAAGCCACCCCGTAACGACCCAGCAGACGCCGCTCCCCCCGACCGTTGCCGTCGAAAACCAGCAGGTTCAGCCAGGGAGCCTCCTGCCGTTGCAAAATCGCCGTGACGAAGGTGAAAACCTCACCCCCCGGCGCCCCCTTCACCGCCCGAAAGGCCATGTGGCCCACCTCCTCACCCGTCGCGGTGAGAATATCCACCTCGAAGACGTGGGTGGACTCGTCGGTTACCAGCAGCTCGATGTTGAAATAGCCGATGATGCCGCTGCGATCCCCCGGCAGAGAACGCACCACGGCGCGCCCGTCCCGGTCCTCCTCCCCTCCCGCAGCCAGGGCGCGGGTGAAATAGGCGTTGGTCAACAACGGCCCCACCCCCGCCATCGCCACGGAAAAGGGCGTCAGCAACAGCATCAACCCGGCAAGAAGCCCTCTCAACGCACGCCCCTCTCGCGCATGTAGGGGGAAAAGGCCATGTCCGTGCCCATGATGTGATCCACCAGCCAGGCGCGGGCCAGGGTCAGAAGCTCCACGCCGACGGAAAAACTGCCTTCGTCGAAGCGTTTCTTCAGCCGCAGCACCTCCGCCACCAGCTTGTCGTGAATGGCCTTGTGGGCCGTGAATTCGGGGTAGTTGTGCTCCCGGAACATGGCCTCTTCCCGACCGAAGTGGGCCACGGTGTATTCGGCGAAACCCGCAAGCAAAGCGCTCATCGCCTCCTGGCTGGCGCCCTCCATCAGGGCGCGATGGAAGCCGTTGACCATTTCCACCAGCTTGCGGTGATCCCGATCCACGAACTCGATGCGGGTCAGCAGACGATCATCCCAGGGGAAGAACTCCTGATCGACATCCACACCTTTCATGTAAAGATGGGGCAGAATGGCGAAAAAGGCCTTCTGCGCTTCCAGAAAGGCCGTCATGGCGCGCCGCACGTCATCCTGTTTCAAACCCCGCACCATGCGGTTGGCCAGTTCCACACAGGCATCATGGGCCGCTTCGTGCAGTTTCGCCGCCTCCCGAATGAAGGGCAAGGGCTGGGTATCGCCGCGACGCGCCTGCAGAAACCGGCTGAAGGGGCAGTTTTCGGCATCCCGGAACTCTTCCGGCAACGCCGTGATGCGCCCCTGACTCAGTTTGGCGATGGCCCCCTGCATGGCCAGATGGTGCTCCTTGACCTCCCGGACGTTGAACAGCGGCTTGCCGGTATCGAAGGAGAAAAACGAGGCGTACAGGGCGTTGGTGGTATCCTGCATCACCGTGGCCAATTCGTGGAACTGATACGAGGAGCCCCGCATGCGCCGCACCGTCCGGGTGGCGTCCTCCATGCGACGACTCACCAGGCTCGACACCTCCTCGCTGGTGGTCGCGGCGGAAAGCACGCTCATGGCCTGGGCGCGGGCCGTCACACTGCCGTCGGCCACATGTTGCGCCTCGTGGGAGACGTGGGAGGCGGAACGCGCCACTTCCGCCGTGCCCACCGCCGCCTCCGCCGCCGCGCGCGCCACATCCCGCGCCGCCATGTCCAGCTCGCTCATGTTGCGGGTCACCTCCCCCGCCGCCTCCGCCACCTGGTTGATGGCCAGGTGAATGGTCCGGATGCTGGTCGACTGGGTGTCCACCGCGTGGGTGATCTCCATGTTGGCCTGATTCACCCGGCTCACCCCCTGCACGATCTCCATGTTGGCCCCGGAGACCAGATGCACCTGCTGCTGAATCTCCTTGATCTTCGAGGCGATCATCTGGGTCGCCTCCCCGGTCTGACGGGCCAGCTCCTTCACCTCGTTGGCCACCACCGAAAAACCCTTGCCCGCATCCCCCGCCCCCGCGGCTTCGATGGAGGCGTTCAACGCCAGCATGTTGGTCTGATCGGCGATGTTGTTGATCACCTCCACCACTTCGCCGATCTCCGAAGCCAGCGTGGAGAGCTGTTCCATCATGGTCAGCCCGTTCTGGGCGTATTCGTGCATCTGTTCCGAATCGGAACTGGCCGCCTGACAACGTCGCCTCACCTGTTGCAGGGCGTTGGTCACCTCCCGCACCGATCCCGCCACCCCGTGAACCGCCTTGTCCACCTGCTCCAGGCTCTTCTTCACGCCGTCCAGATTGGCGGTGATCTCCTCCGCCGCCGAGGCCATGGTGCTGATGTTGACACTGGCCTGCTCCGCCCCCGCCGCAATCGACACCACATCCAGGGAGACCTGCTCCATGCTCGAAGCGATCGATTCGACATTGCCCACCACCCCGGCCACCGCCTCCTTGACGCCGGTCACCTCCTGAGCCAGCCGTTCGTTCTCCCGCGAGACATCCACCACCACCACACGGGTATCTTCCGCATCGGTCTTCAACTGGTCGCGGATTTTGACCAACTCCCCCGCCGAGGCCGTCACGCTGGCCGCGTGAAATCCCACCACTCCCAAAACCCGTTGCAGCCGGTCTCCGAGGTGATCCACCGACTGGCCGATCAGAGCCAGCTCGTCCCGTTTGCCCGTCAAGCCGTTGCGTGCCGCCAGATTGCCCTCCTCCAACTGGCCGAGGCTGGCCACCAGACGCCGGATCGAAGCCATCACCCGGCTGGCCATCCAACCGGCCATGGCGCCGGCGCAGACAACCGCCAGAACCAGCATGACAATCAAGTGGAGCTGCATCCGAACCAGATGATCCGCCACCTCGGCGCTGCGCCCCGTCGCGCGGGTGGCGCTTTCGTCGACAAACGGTTCCAGTTTCCCGGACAAGGCTTCCGCCGCCATGTCGAACTCCGGCATCAGACGATTGCCCTCCGGCGGACCGCCGGCAACATAGGCTTCCGCCATCTTCCGACCTGCGGTGCGAAAGGCCACGAAACGCTTTTCCACCTCCGACAGCTTGCCGATCAGCTCCGTGTCCGCCTCCCGGTCGAGAATCTCCCGCACCCGGCCCGCACCCTTGACGAACAGCCGCGCCGCTTCGTCCGCCTCCGCGAAACCCGCCCCCAGCCCGTCCTGCGCCCGGGTGGCCGAAACGTCGGTGTAGCGCTCCTGAACCTTGCCCACCAGGCGTTGCAGCTCCTTGACTTCCAGAGCCAGCGTCAGATCGGTCTGAGCCACATGCCGCGCCTCACTCACCAGGGAGCCCGCCAGCCACCAGGCCGCCAACCCCGACAATACCATGAAGAGCAGCGGCAAACCCGCCACGATCAGGAATCGCTCTCTCAACTTCCAATCCGTCCGCGTTGCCATACCAACTCCCGTCAATCCCCCTCAGGTGGAGCCTCTTTTTTCTCAATTCTCATTTTGCCCTTTCTCGCGGATTCTCGCCAGTCCGCTCGTGATCCCCCCGACAAAGCCTCTTGAGCGATTTGTCGGTTTTTACCAATCGCCGGCCCCCAACCCCGCTCCCCGGGCCAACTCCCGGATATATTGGACATATTGGACTGGAAGGCGAAAAAATAGATGCTTGAATAGAGCTGCGCCCAGAAATAGTGTTCGCTTTCCGGAGCCGGGGAAGGGCGTGCCGCCTCAATCCCCACAGCTCCTCAGCCTTCATCCGGTTGGAGCCGGGAACCATGCCGGGAGACCTCTCCGCCATCACCGCTCTGCTCATCGAGCTGACACAACGCATCGAGCATCAGAACCAGCTCCTCGCCCAGTTGCAACAGCAGTTGAGCCTGCTCGAACAGGGCAACGCTCCGACCGTCGGGGAGAGCCGTCTCGTGGTCGGTCCCGTCTGCCTCGACGTGGCCGCCCATCGCGCCTTCGTGGAGCAGAAGGAGCTTTCCCTCCACCCGGCGGGTTTCGCCCTGCTGCAACTCTTCCTGCGTTACCCCGGCAAGCTCTTCTCCCGCCTGGAACTGCTGCCCCTCTCCCCCCGGCGCGTCATGGCCGCCCGCAAGGAACACACCGTGGATGCCCACATCCGGGAGTTGCGCCTGGCTCTCGGCGAATACGGCCGCATGATCCAAACCGTGCGCGGCGTCGGCTATCGCCTGGTGCCTCCCCCGGAGCGCCCCTTCTGAACGGTGCGGGCGGACGGGGGAATTATCCACCTCCCGGCCCCCGTGTGAATCATTCCATGCCTCCCAGGATGGCTCGGTTCCATCAGGGCTTCGACCAATATATTCGCTTGCGCGAATATATTGTATAGCGTATATTAACAGCCAGTCACGCGCTGCGGGAAGGCGGTCGCCGTCCCGTCGAGGCGTGGAAACAGCCTGAATCGAAGGAACGTTCATGCTGGAACTCTTCGGCAAACTGGCGGATGCCGTGGTCTACGACGCCGCGGGACTGGCGCCGCAGTCGGCTCTCGGGCAGGCGGTGCATTTTTTTGTGGAAGACACCACCAAGATCTTCGTTCTGCTGGTGGTCATCGTCTTCATCATGGGGCTGTTCCGCACCCTGCTCTCCCCGCAGACGGTGCGAAACCATATCGAAGGCCGCTCCCACGGCGTGGCCTATCTGCTGGCGGTGCTGCTCGGGGCCGTCACCCCCTTCTGCTCCTGCTCCTCCGTGCCGCTGTTCATCGGTTTTCTCGAAAGCGGCATTCCCCTGGGCGTCACCATGGCTTTTCTGATCACCTCGCCCCTGGTGAATGAAATCGCCGTGGTCATCCTGGCCTCGATCATGGGTTGGAAACTGACGGCGGTCTACGTGATCACCGGCATGGGCGTCGGTATGCTCGGCGGTCTCCTCATCGACCGGCTGCACCTGGAACGCTGGGTGGAAGAGTATGTGTGGACCCTTCGCCTGGGCAAAGCCGTCACGGCACAGGCCGACGGCTCCCTGGCGGGTCGGGTGGGTTACGCCTGGAACGAAGTGCGCACCATCGTGGTACGCATCGGACCTTACGTCCTCCTGGGCATCGGCGTGGGCGCCGGGTTGCACGGCTATGTGCCCCAGGAGCTTTTCGCCCGCTACGCCGCCGCCGACAACCCCTTTGCCGTCCCGGCGGCGGTGCTGATGGGGCTGCCCCTCTACTCCAACGCCACCGGGGTCATTCCGGTGGCCGAGGCGCTGCTGGCCAAAGGGGTGCCCGTCGGCACGGTGATCGCCTTCATGATGAGCGTGGTCGGGATCTCCCTGCCGGAGTTCATTCTGCTGCGCAAGGTGCTGTTGCCGCGCATGCTGCTCTTCTTCGGCGCTTTTCTCACCCTCGCCTTCATCGGTGTCGGCTATCTGCTCAACTTCCTTTTCGCCTGAACAGGAGAGTTTCATGAAAGTGTTCATGGTGCTGGGCCCCGGTTGCCGCAACTGCCACACCACCGCCACCCTGATCGAGGAGCGGGCCAAGGCGCTGGGTATCGCGGTACGGGTGGAAAAAGTCACCGACATGGCCACCATTCTGGGTCATGGGGTCCTGTCCACCCCCGGAGTCATGGCCGACGGCCTTCTGCTCCACTCCGGCAGCGTGCCTTCCGCCCGGCAGGTGGAGCAGTGGTTGCGGCAGTAGACCGGGGGATGTCAGTCTTTGCCATTCTATGATCAAAAGGAGCTACAGCCCAAGATCGGTGCGGTTTGATGAACAGATAAAATGGCACAAGCCACTCTCACAGGTTGCCGGGGGGATCCCATGACGGAACCGCTGTTCAACATGTTATTCCTGTGTACCCACAATTCGGCCCGCAGCATCCTGGCCGAAGCCCTGCTCAACCACTGGGCGCGTGGCCGGGTGAAAGCCTTCAGCGCCGGGAGCCACCCGCGAGCGGAGGTCAATCCCCTCGCCCTTCAGGCCCTGCGGGCACGGGAGATAAGCGTTCGCGGTCTGCACAGCAAGGCCTGGGATCTTTTCGCCACGCCGAAGGCCCCACGCCTGGCCGTGGTCATCACCGTTTGCGACAGCGCCGCCGGAGAAATCTGCCCCATCTGGCCCGGCGGCCCGATCAAAGCCCACTGGGGCGTGGAGGAACCCTCCCTGCTGGCCCAAGGCAAAAGCCCCGACGAAACCCTGAACGCCTTCATCTCCGTGCTGGAAAAACTGCAACGGCGGGTGCGACTCTTCCTTGATCTGCCCCTGGAAAACATGGACTCCGCCGGTCTCAAAATGGAACTGGACCGCATCGGAAAACAGCATTGAACCGATAGCACCGCAAGGGAGTAAACTTCATGAGCCGCCAATGTGAAATCGCCGCCGCCGGGGAAGCGCAAGCCAGCCTGGGCTTTTTCGAACGCCACCTCACCCTCTGGGTGGGATTGTGCATCCTGGGCGGAATCGGCCTGGGACACCTCTTCCCCGCCCCCTTCCAGGGCATCGGGCGGCTGGAAATCGCCCGGGTCAACCTGCCGGTGGCCCTGCTCATCTGGTTGATGATCATCCCCATGCTGCTCAAGATCGACTTCGGGGCCCTCTCCAAGGTGACCGCCCACTGGAAGGGCATCGGCGTCACCCTGTTCATCAACTGGGGGGTGAAACCCTTCTCCATGGCGCTGCTGGCCTGGCTCTTCGTGCGCCACCTCTTTCAGCCCTGGCTGCCGGCGGAGCAACTCGACGCCTATGTGGCCGGTCTGATCATTCTGGCCGCCGCCCCCTGCACCGCCATGGTCTTCGTCTGGAGCCACCTCTCCGACGGGGAGCCCCATTTCACCCTCAGCCAGGTGGCCTTGAACGATCTGATCATGATCGTGGCCTTCGCGCCCATCGTGGGGCTTCTCCTGGGACTCTCCCACATCGCCGTGCCGTGGGGCACGCTGTTTCTCTCGGTGGCGCTCTTCATCGTGGTCCCGGTGATCCTGGCCCAACTCTGGCGGCGCAGTCTGCTGGCCTCCGGCGGGCAAGCCGCCCTCGACACCCGGCTCAAAACCCTGCACCCCGTCTCCCTGACCGCCCTGCTGGCCACCCTGGTGCTGCTTTTCGCCTTCCAGGGGGGACAGATTCTGGCCCAACCCCTGGTCATCGTGCTGCTGGCCGTGCCCATCCTGCTGCAGGTCTACTTCAACAGCGGACTGGCCTATCTGCTCTGCCGGCGTTTCGGCGTGGCCCACCGCGTGGCCGCGCCCGCCGCCCTCATCGGCGCCAGCAACTTCTTCGAACTGGCGGTGGCCACCGCCATCGGTCTCTTCGGCTTCGAATCCGGCGCCGCCCTGGCCACCGTGGTCGGCGTGCTGGTTGAAGTGCCGGTCATGCTCTCCGTGGTGCGCCTCACCCGGCGCAGCAAGGCCTGGTACGAGCGCACCCCGGCGGTCACCCCCCGTTCCGGTGGAACCGGGGCCTGATGAAACCCGATCTCCCGAACTCCTGGTGGTGGATCGGCGCTTGGCTGGCGGTCATCGCGGGCGGCAGCGGCGCGGTAATCCACCTCGCCCCCGACGAGGACATCGCCCTCTGGAGCGGCTGGAACCTCCTGGGCCTCTCCTGGAAGTCGTGGCGCAACCTCAACGGACTGGCCTGCCTGGCCTTGATCCCCTTCCTGGCCTCGATGGCCATTTCAGGTATCCGCCACCACCTCCCCCGCCACTGGGCGACCCCTCCCCTCTTGCTGACGCTCCTGCTGGCGGGCGCAATCTTCGAACCAACGCCCCTCGATCACCTGCTGGCGATCGATCAACTGGGGCTGTCGAACCGTCTGTTCCACCCCGATACCCTGCCCCCCATCCGTCGCACCGGGCAACTGACCCTGGAAGAGTTCGCCCGCCTGCGCGGCATCGACCCCGCCAGAGCCATGATTCGCCTGGTGGACGACGGCGTGCCCGCTCACCTGATCACCGGCTCCCTGGAAGAGATGGCCGCCCGCATCGGCACCACGCCAGGAGACATCTACTCCGTGATCAAACCCCTGGAAGGAAGCCAGACCAGCCCCTGCATTCCCTGACCTCCGCGCCGGGGATTGGATGTAATGATTTACATTTACAAAAAAACAGGCCATGATCCGGGCGGCGTTGTCATTCGAACCAAGGAGGCACAATGAAACTCAAACATAAAATGGGCGCCGGATTCCTGGTACCACTGGTCATCGGTTTCGCGGTACTTGCGGTCGTACTGATTCAATTGATCAGCCGTCAGTTCGTCAGCAATTATGAAACGGGTATCGACCAGCGTTTTCAAAGCATCACCAACGCCTTTCAGGAGTTGGGCACGGCCATGCTGGGGGATGCCTACGTTTTGGCCAGCATGCCGGGGCTGGCTCAGGCGCTGAAGGAAGGTGATCGCAAGAAGTTGGAAGAACTCATGGTGCCGGCCTTCAAGGGGCTGCACGCCATTCATGACGCCGTCACCACGATTGAGGTCACCGACGCCAAGGGTGTGGTGCTGATGCGGGGACACAACCCGGAAAAATTCGGCGACAACAAAGCCAAAACGGTCCTCTTCGGACGGGCGCTGCAGAGCGGCAAGGAGCAGATGGGCATTCAGGTCTCCACAACCACCGGTCTGTTGAGCCTGGATTCGATCTATCCGGTCTTCCTCGACAAGGCGCTGGTGGGGCTGGTGAAGGTCGGCTCCTATCCGAAGGAGGAGGCCCTGCAGGGCATGAAGTCGGTGATGGGCGTGGAAATCGCCGTCTGGAACGAAAAGCTGAAGGCGCTCATCGGCACCACCCTCAAAGGGGTGGAGCAGCATGCCCCCACCCTGGACGCCTCCCTGCAGGAGGTCTCCCTGGGCGACCGCCTGCTGTTCGCCAAAAAACGGCCCCTGACCTTCAAGGGCGAGGAGGTGGAGCAGACCAGCGTCATCGTCCTGGCCGACGCTTCCGAAATGGTGCGCATGACCTCCTTCGTCACCCGCAGCATCGGGGTGGTCAGCGCCGTCGTGGTGCTGGCGATGGTGGTGGTGACCCTGCTGCTCACCCGCAGCATCGTCGGTCCACTTGTCGACTGTGGCGCGGGCATCGCCCGCATGGCGGAAGGCAACCTGGGCGTCTCCTTCTCCTGCGCCAGCAACCGGGACGAGGTCGGCATGCTGTTCGCTTCCCTCACCAAGCTTCTGATCAAACTGCGGGAGGTGGTATCTCAGGTGCAGGAGACTTCAGGCCGGGTGACAGGGGGCAGCGCGGAACTGACGGCTTCGGCCCAAGGTATCTCAGCAGGCTCAACGGCCCAGGCGGCCAGCATCGAGAAAACCTCCGCCGCCATGGAGCAGATGGCCGCCAACATCCAGCAGAACACCGACAATGCCCAGACCACGGAGCGCATCGCCCAATCGGCAGCCCGAGATGCCGCTGAAGGCGGAAAAGCGGTTCTTCATGCCGTGGGAGCCATGAAGGAGATCGCCACCAAGATCTCCATCATTGAGGAGATCGCCCGCCAGACCAATCTGCTGGCGCTGAATGCCGCCATCGAGGCGGCCCGTGCCGGGGAGCACGGCAAGGGTTTCGCCGTCGTGGCCGCAGAAGTGCGCAAACTGGCGGAGCGCAGCCAATCCGCCGCTGCGGAGATCAACACTCTCTCCTCCTCCAGCGTGCAGGTGGCGGAACAGGCCGGAGCCATCATGAGCAAACTGGCTCCGGACATTCAGAAAACCGCCGAGCTGGTGCAAGAGATCGCCGCCGCCTCCCGGGAGCAGACCCAGGGGGTGGCCCAGATCAACAGCGCCATGCAACAACTGGATCAGGTCATCCAGCAGAATGCCGGCTCTTCCGAAGAGCTGGCCTCCACCGCCGAGGAACTGGCTGATCAGGCCCGCGCCCTGGAAGAGAGCATGGGCTTTTTCCGGATTTGAACCGTTCGGGCAGGCCGGAGCGGGAAGCGGTTCCGCCCGGCCTCACCCCAATCGGGAGAGCAGCACCGCCACCACGAAAGAGGCCGCCAGCCAGAAGAGCGCTTTCACCGCGCCCTTCCAATCCGCTTCGTCCCCCAGCCAGACCTCCGGACGCGCAAAACCGCTCTCTTCCGGAAGCAGCAGAAATCCCAGCCATTGCCACAGGTCTTGCCTTGCCATGCCTCACCTCCCCTTCCGCGTCGGGAATAACGGGTCATGATGCAGCCTGCCCGATGTGCAGGGGAAAGAACAGAGGCAGAAATTGAACGTATGGCCAGTACAGTCCGTGCCTGTTTTCGGCAGTCGCCGCACGTTTGGTTGACAGATGGCAGCAGAACAGATACAGAATTCTTCTTAAGGGAGCATGACAGATGCAGCGTTCCGCAGAGACGCCAGACCGGGAGGTGTGGCCGGGAAGATATACGGGGGTCCGGGGGGGATTATCCCCCCCGGCGGGGTTCGGGGCGGAGCCCCGAGGTGTTATCCGTTGACGTGTCCGTAAGCGGTCCGCAGCACTCAAGTCAAACACGGCAGCCCAACACCGGCATGATCGAAATTATCGCTGCGGACCGCGGGGGGGCAAGGGGGGGCCTCATCCCCCCATCTTTGAACGCGCCAGAAAACCAAAATCCGATATTTCCCCAATAGCCCTAACGGCAGAAAGTCAACGTCAACGGATGGGGGGATGAAGCCCCCCCTTGCCCCCCCGCGGTCCGCAGCGGAAAACTCGCCGGCACGGGTGATCGGCTTCCGCATTTTGCACTTGGTGCTGCGGACCGCTACGTCAACGGCCACATCAAAACCCTGGGGCTTTGCCCCAGACCCCACCGGGGGGGATAATCCCCCCCGGACCCCCGTATGAATCAGAGGAACCATGGGCACCCCGGAAAAGTACCACTACGCCCGTTTGGCCGACGAACTGGCCCGCCGTATTCAGGAAGGCATCTACCGTCCCGACGAACGATTGCCCTCCATTCGGCATCTGAGCCGGGAAAACGCCCTCAGCCCGACCACGGTCCACCAAGCCTTCATGGAACTGGAAAAACGCGGTCTGGTGGAAGCCCGTGAACGCTCCGGCTATTTCGCCCGCCTGCCCCGCAGCGAAGTGTTGCCCCCTCCCCGTCGCCGCTCCCCCGCCGGAGAACCCCGCAAAGTGGTCTTCGACGCGGTTCTGGCGCAACTGCTTTCGGCCTCGGAACAGGATTCCCGCATGGTGCCCCTGGGCGGCGCACTCCTGGGACCTGCCTACTTCCCGGCGCGACACTTCTCCCGCCTGATGAAATCCTTCTCCCCGGAACGGGTGGCGCGTCTGTCGGGCTACGGGCCGCTGCTGGGCAACGCCGATCTGCGCCGACACCTGGCGCAACGTCCTCTGGGCGGACATCGCGTGGTGGGCGCGGAGGAGATCTGCATCACCTCCGGCTGCATGGAGGCGGTGAATCTCTGCCTGCGCGCCGTCACCCGCCCCGGCGATGCCGTCGCGGTGGAATCTCCCACCTTTTTCGGCTTTCTGCAGGTGCTGGAAGATCTGGGACTCTACGCCGTCGAAGTGCCCACCGATCCCGACCAGGGGGTGGATCCGGACGCCCTGGCGCGCATTCTGGAAGATGGACGGGTCAAGGCCGGTCTCTTCATTCCCAACCACCACAACCCGTTGGGAGCCTGCATGCCCTCGGAGAACAAGCGACGCATCGTGGCGCTGTGTACTCAACGGGGCATTCCGCTGATCGAAGACGACATTTACGGGGATTTGCATTTCCCCGTGGGCCGTCCCGACACCTTGAAGGCCTATGATGAAGAGGGGCTGGTGCTCTATTGCAGTTCCCTGTCGAAAACCCTGGCTCCGGGATTGCGGGTGGGCTGGACCATGCCGGGACGTTTCTTCCAGCGGGTGGTGCGTCTGCGCACCGGATCGGTGATCTCCTCACCCCCGCTGATGCAGCAGGTGACGGCGGATTTGCTGGAAAGCGGCTTTTACGATCGCCACCTGCGACGATTGCGCATGGAGTTGAGCAATAATTTACGACGGTTGTCCGCAGCCGTGGCCCGCTCTTTTCCGCCGGGCACACGCATGACGCATCCCACCGGGGGATTTCTTCTGTGGGTGGAACTGCCGGACGGGGTGGATGGCATGGCGGTGTATGAGGAGGCCTTGCGGCAGGGGGTGGCCATTCTGCCGGGCAGTTTGTGTTCGCCCTCCCGCCGCTATCGCAACTGCCTGCGCCTGAGCGGGGGCCATCCGTGGAGCAACGAGTTGGAAGAAGGGGTGAAGCGACTGGGGGAAGTGATCGGCAGGAGCCGCGTCCTTTAATATATACGGGGGTCCGGGGGGCGGTTATCCCCCCCACCACCTCCCCCCCCCCGGAAGGGTTCGGGGCAAAGCCCCGAGGTGTTGACGTGGCCTTTAATCTTTGGCCGTTGCGGTCCGCAGCATCAAAAGAAAGCGCACCCACTCACCACCCGCACCATCTGGACGACCCACTGCGGACCGCGGGGGGGCAAGGGGGGGCCTCATCCCCCCATTCGTTGACGTTGACTTTCTGCCGTTAGGGCGTGTTGACATTCACCATCTTTTGGTCCCTGGCCGCGTTGCAATCCGGTTCGGAATGCTCATGTAGGCGAGCTACACTCCGCTTCCTCACCGTCTTGCGCCTTGCCAGGAACCAAAATCTGGCAAATGTCAACACGCCCTAGGGCTATTGGGGAAATATCGGATTTTGGTTTGCTGGCCCGTTCAAAGATGGGGGATGAGGCCCCCCCTTGCCCCCCCGCGGTCCGCAGCGATAACCTCGTTGGCACGGGTGATCAGCTTCGGCGTTTTGATCTTCGTTCTGCGGACCGCTACGTCAACGGCCACATCAAAACCCTGGGGCTTTGCCCCAGACCCCACCGGGGGGGATAATCCCCCCCGGACCCCCGTATGACTGAAAAGCGCCACATCCCAAGAGGCACGGGGTTCGACCGGAATCACGGGAAATCCCGCACACCCTCCTCTTTCTGCGACTCCTCCTCTTCGATCCAGCACTTATTCACATCCACCTGCTGCCGCACCCCATCCACCTCCCCACGGGTCAATTGATCCACCAGGCCTTGCGCCTCGACATCGCCCCGAGCCGCCGCCTTTTCATACCAGC
>JADGAQ010000032.1 GCA_015231925.1 Magnetococcales bacterium | reverse complement strand
GGGCGGGCAGACTGGCTCCCAACAGATGGTAAAGGCCGTTGTCTGCGGCAATCACCGTCACCCCGGCAAAACCCGGCAGTGCAGCCAGGGCGTTTTGCAACGCGGCGAGGCTCTCCCCGGCGGAAAGTCCCGTCAGGGTGAGGTTTTGCTGCCAATCGGCGGCATCGCTGCGGCGCAGGTGCAGTTCGTCGGCAATGGCCCCGTCGGCCATGTTGACATCGAGACTTTGTACCGCCCACACCTGCAGACTGGCCAGATTCCGTCCCGCGAGAGCGCCCTGGAATCGCACTTCCCAGACGCCGCCGTCGGCGGGGACCACGACCACGTTGCCTTCGCCGATGCTCTCCAGTTCCTCCAGGGCTGTTTGCAGACCGTGAGCCGTGAGTCCATCCGCTTCCAAGGGTCGGGTGGTCTCCTGGCCAAAGGCCAGGGCAAAGAGGCCCGAAGCCGCATCCAGGGTGAGATGCTGCACCTCCGAGGTGGTGCTGCCCTCCCGGCTGGTGGCCAGGGTGGCCGTAGGAGCCGCTTTGGGGAAGACCAGACGGGTCATGGCCGGAATGGCCTGACCCACGGCGCTGCCGCCGAAGCTGACGCGCCACTGCTCCACGGCGGCGTCCAGGGCGACCGAGACCGTGGCTCCGCTGGCCTCGAAGGTGGTCCCCTCGGCGGTGGTCGCCGCCAGAAGGGCATCCCGAATCCCGTTCGCCGTGGTCTGAAAATCGATGGCGGCGGTGGTGTAGGTTCCCGCGCCGACGGTGGCGCCCGAGGCCACGGTGGTCAAACGCGCCGTCGGGGCCAGACTCGGGGTGACCGTGCGGCTCATGGCGGGGATGGAGACGCCGAGGGCGGCCCCCCCGAATTCGACCCGCCACTGGCCCAGCTCCTCATCAAGCTGACAGTCTATGGTCACCCCGGCAGCCGCCAGGGAAGCGCCTGTGGAGCGGGTGGCATTTTGCAGGGCATTTTGCACCGTGGCGGCGCTGGCATGCAGGTCGACGGCGGCGGTGGTATAGGTGTGGCCGCCGTATTTCACCGACAGGGTGAAACTGCCCCGGGTTTCGGCGGGGAAGCCGTTGAGGCGATGCACCGCGCCGGTGGCTTCGGAGAAACTGCCGTCGGCAAGCACCGCGCCCAGGGTATAGGTCACCTCCGGCAGTCCCGCATTGGCCACCGACAGCAGGCCCAGGGAGAGAACCGACTCCTTGAAGGTGATGCGATACTCCTGCGCCGCCATGGGTGAGGAGAGTTCCGCAACCGAGACGTTGCCCGCGCCGACGATTTTTTCCAGCGCCTCCCGGATATGACGGGGCTGGCTGAACTGGATATCGACGAATTTCGCCGTGGCGGTTTTGGCGGAATTGGCGAAGGAGAAGGTGAAGTTGTTGAGGTTGCGCGAGGCCCCCTCGGGACGCTCGATCAGCAATATATAAGTGGTCGAAGGCGTGGCCTGGGTGGCCTGGGATTCCACGGCCACTCCGCCGGAACGGGCCAGGGTCGCCGAGGGATCGGCGGGTGGCGACATGAAGAGCCCGATGCCGCCTGCGCTCGCCGCCAGGGGGATCTCCTGTCCGGCCAAAGCCCCGACGAATTCGACGGTGTATCCGGCGGAGCGGCTGCCGCTGACCGAGACGTTGCCGCTGCCCAGCAGAATCTCCAGGGCTTTGCTCAGGCGCAGCCGGAATTCGCTGTCGGAGACCGGGGTGAGGTTGGCCGTGACCGTGGAAGCGCCCGCCGTCCTGCCCCCGTAGGAGAAGGCGTAGCTGCCCTCCCGGAAGTTGCCGTCGGCGTCCGAGGCGGTCAGTTTGACGCGGGTATTGCTTTTGATCTGAAAATCGAATTCCAGACTGTAGCTGCCCTGGGCCAGGGCGTCGAAGGCATCCAGGCGATGCACCGCGCCGTAGCCTGCGGTGGCCTGTTTCTCCACGTAGGCGCTGCCCCAATCGGCTGCTTCCGCCGGATCCGCCGGGGGCGTCATGGTCAGGCCGGAGATGGCTTGCCCGGCCAGCGCCCCGACGAACTCGATGGTGAAACCCGTGGCGCGGCTGCCGCTCACGGTGACGTTGCCGCTGCCGAAAAGCAGTTGCAACCCGTTTTGCAGCCGGAAGGCGAAGGCGTTGTCGGCCAGGGGTTGCAGCCCATCGGCGGACAAACTCGATACATTGACCGAGGTTGCCCCGTAAGCGAAGGTGTAAATCCCTTCCCGGAAGCGCAGACCGTCGTCGCTGATGGCCGAAAGGGTCATCAGGGTGGTGCTTTTGACCCCGCCGCGTTGGCTTTCGGCCACGCTGCCGCTGTTGCCCGCCTCGGCGGCCCGGCTGATGATGTCGGCAACGATGACTTCGGGCGCTTTTTTGCTCAGGGCGAATTCGCCGCTGATCGAGGCGAAACCCGCCACCTCCACTTGCACCGCTCCGGCCAACTCCAGATTGCCGCTGTTGTCGAACCGGGTCACCAGGGTGCCGTTCAGGGAGAGCCCGTCCACCCCGGTGACCGAACCGTCGCCGGAGAGGCTGCCGGAGCGTTCGCCGTCGGCGCCGAAGAAAAGCTGGCCCGCGCCGTTGTCGATGGCGATGCGTGCCCCGTTGGCCTCCAGGGCCACCACCACGTCACTGGCCTGCACATGCCAGTTGCGGGCCGCGCCATCCTGTTCCAGCAGGATGTCGAAGGAGCCGCCCAGTTTGGCCAGGCCCACCTGCAAAGCACCGTCCACCGCGACCTGGAAGAGCGGACCCGCATCGTCCAGAATCACCGCCTTGTCGGCATTCAGTTGAATCTCTCGGGCCGCTCCGCTCCAGTCGATGACCGATCCCACCCCGCCGAAGGCGTCGCCGCCGGCTCCCAGGATGCGGTTGATCTGCAAGGTGGCCGAGTCGATGTCGGCCAGGGCGTAACCCTGCACCGTGGCCCCGCCGAGGGAGGCCTTGGCGGTCAGCCATTGGCGCGAATCGCCGCCCACCTCGCGGCTGAGAACCATGGCGATATCGGTCTCTTCGAGGCTGGCCCCCACCGTGTCGTTGCCCAACAGGGCGGAAAGACCCGCCCCGCCCAGGATCAGTTGATCGACCTGCACCGGGGTCTGATCGGCCAGGGTGATGGTCTGGTTCTCCCGGCTCTCCAGGAAGAGTTCGCCATCCAGTTCCAGCGCCCCGGCCACCTCGGCGTGCATCTGACCGCGCAGGCGGGTTTCGTTGTCCACCAGATCGAGTTCGAAGGTGGCATCGGCTCCCTCGACGCTGGTTTGCAGATCGGAACCCCAGCGGTTCCAGGCGATTTGCAGGTCGTTGGCCTGCAGGCTGACTCCGGTTATACCCGTCAGGGCGATATCCCCGCTGGCCGCCAGAGCGTAACGCTGGCTCACCACCTGGTCGGCGCTCACCTCCCGCCGCAGCACGATGGCCCCCTGCCCCCCGGTCAGGGCCGCACCCACGCCGCCAAGACCCAGCGTGCCGCTGACCGCATCCAGACCGATGGCCAGATCGGTGATCTCCACGCCGTTTTCGTTGCTGGTGGAGGTGGTCAGCTTCAGACTGGCGGAAAGGGTGCCCAGTCCGGCCACCGTCAGGTCGCCCTGCTGGATGGTCACCTCTTTGAGGGCGGATCCGTCCGTGAAATTCAGGGTCAAGGCCGGGCTGTTCAGGCCGGTCTCCACCACCTGGGTGAGGGTCTCGCCCAGGGTGTTGATGCGCAGGCTGGCCTGGGCCGACAGACTGACCTCTCCGGACATGCCCTGCAGCACGGCCGTTCCCGACGCTTCCAGGGCATAGGCGTTTTCGCCGGCGATATCCCGGTCCAGCACCAGTCCCAGCCGGGCATCGGAAAGGGCCACCCCGGCGCTCGTTCCACCCAGCAGGGCGGAAACGTCGGAGGCTCCGAGAAGAATACGCCCCGCGTCACCCGCCTCCTTGACCACGGAAAACTGCCCCGAAACCGCGCCGAAGCCGTCGATGCCCAACTCGGCCTGCCCCGACAGGGCCAGTCCGCCATCGGCGTCGAAGGAGGTCAGGAAGGTGCCGTCCAGAGAGAGGCCGGGAAGCCCCGAAACCAGGGCGCGCCCGCTGATCGAGCCGGAGCGGGCCTGGTTGGCCCCCAGAACCAGGGTACCCGCACCCTCTTCCAGACCGACCTGAACCGTGCCGCTGGCAACGCCCACGGTGACACCGGAGGCCACGATCTCCCATTGCCGCTCGCCGTTCTCTTGTTTCAGTTCGATATCGAAAGCCCCGCCCAGGCGGGCCGGACCCATATCGAGGGCCCCTTCGATCGACAGGGCCAGATGCTCCCCCGCCTGATCCAGAAGGAACGATTCCCCTTCGGCGAGAACGATATCCCTGGCCTGTTGCCCGCTCCAGTTCAGCACCGCCCCCGCTTCGCTCAGGGCGTTGCCGTCCAGCAGACGGTTGATGTCCAGATCGGCATTCTCCAGATCGGCCAGGGAGTAGCCGTTGATCGAGGCCTCGTTGATCCGGGCCTTGCTGGTGAGCCAGCGCCGCGCCGTGCCGCTGCCCACGATCTCCGTGGAGAGGACCATGGCGATATCGATATCCGCAAGGGCTGCCGCCACCGTGCCGCTGCCCAGCACCGCCGAGAGTCCGCTGCCCCCGAGTACGAGCTGATCGAGCGCCACGCTGCCGCCGTCGCTCAAGCTCGCCGCCTGGTTGGCCACGGTTTCGATGAACATCTCGCCTTCGACGGAGAGCAGACCCGCGATGGCCGCGGTCACCTCACCGCGCAGGCGGGTTTCCTCATCCAGCAGATTGACGGTGTAGCTGCCGGCAGAGGTTTCCACCACCTGGCCGGTGATGGCTTCTCCCATGCGGTTGTAGGCGATTTGCAGCGTGTCGGCGCTGAGGGTCAGGGCATCGACGCCGGTCAGACTGACCGAGCCTTCCGCCTGCACCGCATAACCCGACCCGGAGGCGTCCCGGTGCAGCAATACCGCGCCGCGCCCGTTGCTCAGGGCCGCGCCCATGCCGCCCAAGCCCAGCGTGCCCGAAACCCCCTCCAGTCCGATCTGCACGTCGGTTTGATCATCCGCGCTTTGGGAACGTATGGCCAAGGCCCCGCTGAGGCTGCCCAGACCGGCGACCTGCAGTTCGCCGGAGAGGATGGAGACCTCCTGCACCAGGGCCCGGTCGGCAAAGACGATGGAGAGATCCTGCCCGCCGACGCTGACCGTTTGGCTGACCGGGAAACCGAGGGTGTTGATGCGCACCGCCGCGTCGGCGGAGAGGCTGATACCCGAGAAACCATCGAGGCTGGCCAGCCCGGAGGCCACCAAAGCGTAACCGCCGTGGCCTTCCATGGGCGAGGCGATGTAGGCCCCCAGACGACCGTTGGCCAGGGAGACCCCGACCCCGCCCGCGCCGAAATGAGCGGAAAGATCGGTCGCTCCCAGCAGAATCGACTGATCCGCGCCACGACTCACGGCGAAGTTGCCGCTCAGGCTGCCGAAACCGGCGACGCTCAAGGTGACATCGTTGCCGGAGAAAGCGATGTCGCCGTTGACGTCGAACAAGGTGGTGAAGGTGCCGGAAAGGCTCAGATCCCCCAGGCCCCGGATCAGGGCGTTGCCGCTGAGGCTGCCGCTGCGGCTGTTGTCGGCGCCCAGAACCAGGCTGCCCTCGGCCTCTTCGATGCCGACGTAGGCATCCCCGGCCTCCAGTCCCAGAGTGGCGTCGCTGGCGTTGATGGTCCAGTTGCGCGCCCCGTCGACCTCCTCCAGAACGATTTCGAAATCACCCGCCAGTCGGGCCGGGCCTAACTGGAGACTGCCGCTCACCGGAATGGCCAAACGCGGCCCGGCCAGACTCAGTGCCAGGGATTCGGCCTCGGAGAGCGAAATGGTGCGGCCCGATCGGGACCAGTCGATGACGGCGTCGCTCGCCGCGGCCAGTGCGCCGCTGGCGGCATCCAGGGTGCGGTTGATCTCCAACCGGGCTTCCTGGAGATCGGATAATTCATATCCGGCAACGGCGGCTTTGGCGATGCTGGCGTTACCGGTCAGCCAGCGCCGCGCCGCCCCTTGCGCCACCCGTTCGTTGGACAGCACCAGACCGATGTCGATGTCGGCAAGGGTCACTCCCAGATCACTGCCCGCCGCAGTGAGGCTGCCGACCACGCCCGAGCCGCCGATGAGAATCTGATCCGCCCGGCCCGTGGAGCCATCGGAAAGGGTGATGAGTTGGTTGGCGACACTTTCGATGGTCAACAGGCCGTCCAGGGTGAGGACATCGCCGATGGCGGCATGCACCTCGCCGCGCAGCCGGGTTTCGTCTTTGAGCAGATCGAGGTGGTAATCCCCCGGATTGGTCGCGACCGTGCCTTCGAAGGCCTCGCCCCAGCGGTTGCAGGCAATGGCCAGATCGGAGGCGGTGAGGGTGAGGCCGGGTACACCGTCCAGGGCGACATCGCCTTCAGCCTGCAGGGCATAGCGTTGGGTAGCCACCCCTGCCGCCGTCACCTCGCTTTTCAACACCAATCCGCCTTGGCCGTTGCTCAAGGAGGCGGCGAGTCCGCCCAAAGTCAGACTGCCCGAAACCCCGTCGAGGCCGATGGCCACGTCGGTGATGGTGGTACCGTTTTCCAGCCGCGAGGTGGTGACCAGTTTCAAACTGCCCGAAATCTCCCCCAACTCGGCCACGGCGAGGGTGCCGGAGTCGATGTCCACCTCCATGCGTTGCAACCCGTCCTGGAAGTCCACCAGGATGGGATCGCTGCTCAGTCCGGTGACCACCTCGCAGGAGACCGCCTCGTCCAGGGTGTTGATGCGCACCGCCGCATCCGCCGCCAGGGAGACCGCGCCTTCGAAGCCCTGCAGGGTCGCCGTGCCCGACGCCGTCAAGGCGTAACGGGTCTCTCCGGCGGCGTTTTTCTGCAAAATCAAGCCGAGGGTACCCTCTTCCAGGGAAATGCCCGCACTGCCCCCGCCCAGGCTGGCGCTGACTTGCGCCGCACCGATGCGAATGCGTTCGGAGGCAACGGTATCAATGCGCTCCGAAAGTGCTTGCAGAAGCTCCATGCCCGCGCCGTCAAGCTGGTTCTTGAAGGTGATGTCGAAGAGCCACTCCTCGCCTTGGTGCAAGGCGACGGAGACGTTGCCCTGGCCGATACCCACCCCCGGCAGCAGGGAGATGAGATCTTCGAGGTAGGCGGCCACCTCCTGGGGAGTCTTGCCCGTCACATCGACGGCGGGCCCCCAATCCTCGCTGCCGGCGAAACGCAAGGCCACGCTTCCGGGGGCGCTGCCGTCCTCCAGCAGCAGAGAGAGGCTCTGCACCGGGCTGAGATGCATGTCGGGAATGGCGGTTCCGCCTCGGGCGTTGCGGAACTGCAGATCGAAACCGCCGCCATCGGCGGCGACCACGGCGACATTACCCACGCCGACGGCTTCCAAAGCCTCCAGTGCCGCCTGAATCTCGGCGGCGGTGCTGTCGGCGCTCAACAGGCCGCTTTGAGCGCCGCCCGCTCCCACGGAGAGGCGGAACAGACCGCTGCCCACCGGGGCGAGATGCAGCGTCTCCGACTGGAAGGAGCCCTGACGGGTCAGGGCCAGACTGGCTTCGGGGGCGGTAACGGTCGAGGTGATGCGGCCCGACATGACGTTGAAGTCGTAAGCCGAGGCGGTACCGCCGAAACGCACCTCCCAGAGGTGCCGACCGTTGCCGTCCGCCAGCAGCACCACCTCGGCATCGGCTCCCGTGGAGGAGAAGAGGCTGCCGTCGCTGTTCTTGGCTCCCAACAGGGCCTGACGCACCACTTCGGGCCGGGCATTGAAGGCAATGTCGCCGGAGGTGTAGCTGCGGCCCTGATAGTCCACCGTGAGGACGAAGGTGCCGGAAACCTCTTCGTCGTAAAGATCGATCTGCTGCACGGCCCCTCGGGCGCGGCTGCCCTCCTGCAGGGTGGCGGTTGCCAGGGTCAGACCGGCGCTGCCGGTCGCGGCCACCAGTTGGGAGAGGTTTTCACCGCCCAGGCCACGGGCGAAATCGATGCGATAGCGGGCGTTGGCCAGGGTCGAACTCGTCTCCCAGGAGACGGCCACGTTGCCCACCCCCAGGGTGGTCTCCAACGCCGACTGGATGCGGGCCGCCTGATCCTCCACGCCGTATCCCGGCGAGCCGTTGCGCAGGGTCTTCCACTGGAAGCGGATGGCCGGATTGTTGCTCAGAACCTGCAGGGGCTCCAGATCGACCCCGGCGAGATCACCGCTGAAGTCGATGACGTAGTCGATGCTGTTGTGGCCCGTGAAGCCTTTGCGATAGCTGACGCTGACGTTGCCCTCTCCCAGGAGGTTTTCCAGAGCCGATTGAAGGCCGTTGCGGATGATGGTGGGGCCGGTGCCGAAACGCACCTTGGAGGTGGTCTCCTCCCCCATCTTCAGCCAGATCTGTCCCGACAGGTTGGGATCGCCCACCACCGTCAGCACCTGCCGTTCGTTGACGAAGGAGCTGGTGGAGAGAACCGGAATGGCCGCCGTGGTCAGATTGCCCAAGGCGAGGGTGAAGCTCTGGTTGACGCCCCCGCTGTTTTGCAGGGTGAGCCGCTGGGATTCGTTGACGGGCAGAGAGACGGGATTGGTTTCGGTGATGACTCCCCAGTCGGGTTTGTCGGCGGGGTCCGCCGGCTCGATGAGCCAGAGCCCGGCTGCACCTTGTTGCGCCGCCAGCAGCACCGGCTGACCGGCCTTGGCTCCGGTCCATTCGATGCGGAAGCCTTCGCTGCGGCTGCCGCTGACGGCGACATTGCCGTCACCGAAGGCGGTGATGGTTTCCAGTGCCTCCCGCAGATTGGCGGCGAAGGCCTCGTCACTCAGGGGACGCCCGGCGGCATCCAGCGAGGTGGCGGCAACCGTTTCGCCGTCGTACTGGAAGGTGTAGATCCCCTCCCGTGCCCGACCGGCGGCATCGGCCACCGTCAGGGTGATCACCGTGCGGATGGCCACTCCACCCGAGGTGGTCTCCTCGATGAGGCCTTCCAGCCCCGCTTCCGCCTGGTTGAGTCGCTCCACGGGAACGGCCAGTCGAGCCGGTTCGCGCACCACGGAGAACTGTCCCGACAGGGCCCCGAAGCCCTCAACGCCCAATTCCAGCTCTCCGGCCACGCTCAGTCCGCCCGCGCCGTCGAAGCTGGCGGCGAGGGTACCCGAGAGAGTCAGGGCATCGATGCCCGTCAGGCTGCCCGCGCCGGAAATCGAGCCGCTGCGGGCCTGATCCGGACCGATGAAAAGCGAGCCCGCGCCGTTTTCGATGCCGACTCGGGCCTCGCCCGCCGCAAAAGCCACATTCACTCCCGAGGCCTCGATCTGCCAACTGCGGCTGCCGTCTTCCGCCCGGTTGAGGATGACGGCGAAATCCCCGGAGAGGCTGGCCTCCCCCAGGGTGATCGCGCCGCTGACCGGCACCACGAAGCGGGGGCCCATGGCGTCAAGTACCACGTTTTTCACGGTACTCAAGGCTATGCTTTGGTTATTCCGCGACCAGTCGATGACCGCCGTCGAGGCGGTATCCAGCATGTCGTCGCTCAGGGAGTCGGCGGCGGCGATGGCGCGATTGATGTCGAGTCGGGCCGCGGTCAACCCGCTCAAGGCGTATCCGGCGATGGACGCCCCGCCCAGAGCGGCTTCGCTGCTCAACCAACGTCGCACGCCGTTCCGTTCCGAAGCCAGCACCAGGGCGATATCGACCCCGGTCAGGCTGGCGGCCAGGCTCTCCCCCCCCGCCAGAATCGAAGCCGACAGGTTGCTGCCGCCGAGAATCAGTTCATCCACCGCCAGGGTGGTCTCGTCCGTCAGGGTAACGCTGCGGTTCTGCACCGACTCGATGAACAGCTCCCCCTCCACCGCGAGCAGCCCGGCGATTTCCGCCTTGGCCAAGCCCCGCAGACGGGTTTCGTCCGCCAGGAGATCCACACCGGCCCAACCTTCGCTGGTGGCCACCTCCTGGGAGATGGCCCGGCCCATGCGATTGATGGCCACTTCCATCTCTTCCGCCGTCAGCGTCAGGCCGGAAAGGCCGGTCAGAGCCGCATCGCCCGTGAGCTGCAGGGCGTAATGGGCTCCGCCGTCGTCCCGTCGCAGCAGCACCGCGCCCCGTGCATCGCTCAGGGCCGCCCCGGCGGCGCCCAGGCTCAGATTGGCCGAAACCGCTTCCAGCCCGATGGCCAGATCGGTCACCTCCACCCCGTTTTCCACCCGGTGATCCGCCAGGATGGCCAGATCGCCGCTCAGGGAACCGACTCCGTCCAGGGTCAGGGTACCCTGGGTGATTTGCACCGCCTGAACCGCGCTCTCGTCGGCGAACAGCAGGCGATACGGCGCACCGCCCACATTCAGGGTCTGGTCGATGGCATATCCCAGATGATTGACGGCCACCCGGGCATTGGCCGAGAGGGTCACGCCGTCGAAGCCTTGCAGGGCCGCCGAACCGGTGGCCTTAAGGGCGTAATTGCCCTGCCCCAGGGCATCCTTGGCCAGCACCAGCCCCAGGGTGGCCCCGCTCAGGTGAATCGAGGCCCCCGAGGCCCCGAACTCCCCGGAAACACCGCTGGCCACCACGGCCACCCGCGCCCCCTGATCGGTTTCGCTGCGCGACACGCCGATGGAGGCCGACAGGGTGCCGAAGCTGCCCAGCGACAGGGTCGCCTGGCCCGACAGGGTCAACTCGCCCGTGGCATCGAAGGCGGCGGTGGCCGTGCCCGAAACCGTCAAACCGGCCAGTCCGCCCGCTTCGAAGTCCCCGGAGAGGCTGCCCGTCCGGGTGCGATCCCCCTTGAGACGCAGGGAGCCCGAACCGTTGTTCAACCGCAGGAAGGCCGGTCCCGCCGCCAGCAGCACCTGGGCCTCACGGGCGCTGATGTTCCAGCCCCAGGCCCCGCCTTCCCGCTCCAGAGCCAGGGTCAAATCACCGCTCAGGCTGTTCTGTCCCAGGCGGATGGCGCCCTGCACCGGCAGCACCAGGGTTTCGCCCAACTGATCCAGTAGAAGCTGTCTGCCGCTGGATAGTGCAAAACTCTTATTTTCCGCCCAGGAGAGAACCGTGGCGTCGAGGCCTTCCACCTGGCGATTCAGGGAGAGGGCCGCCGACTCGATCTCCTCCAAGCGGTATCCCGCCAGGGTCAAGGCTCCCGGTACGGCTTTGGAGGTCACCCAGGAGCGGGCTCCATCGATCTCCTTGGCGTAAACCAGGGCCAGATCGGTTCCGGAAAGCACGGCATCGAGCCCGCTGCCCCCGGCGGTGACGCGGACCAGACAGTTGCTGCCGCTCAGGGCGAGCTGACGCACGTTGACGGCCTTGCCGTCGGAGAGGGTGCGCACGCTTTGGCCGGCATCCACCACCAAATCGCCGGAAAAGCTGCCCACGCCGCTCACATCGACCGTAAAGCGCCCGGCGACCCGCAGGGCGTCCGCTCCCAGTTCCAGGGGCAGGGCCTCTCCCGTGGTGGCCACCAGGGCCGAAACCGCCCGACTGTCGCTGTTGTAGTGCAGGCTCACCTGCTCGCCGCTCAGGGTGACGGCGCTGTCGAAGGCCACGGTGCAGTCGGCAACCGCCTGCAGGGCCACGGAGCGACTGCCCGCGCTCCCGTCCAGGGGCACCCGGCAGGTCAGGGCCAGCGCCGCCGCGCCGTTGCTCAGATCGAGGGCCAGTTCTCCCAGGGTCAGTTGGGCCGACAGGCCCCGTGCGCCCACCAGGAGATCGGAAACCCGGTCGTTGCCCTCCACCCGGTTGCGGGAGGAGAAGGCGAAATCACCGCGCATCTCGCCCAGGCCGGTCACTTCCAGAATGGCTGCTTCGGCCTGAAAGCGGGAGACCGCCTCGCCCGTGGCGAAGAGCAGGCGTCCGCTCACCCCGCCCAGGTTGACGGCCTGGTCGATGGCCCGGTCCAGGGTGTTGGCCGTATAGGCCAGATTCCCGCTGAAGCGGGCCGCGCCGAAGCCTTGCAGTTGCCCGGTGCCCGAGGCGTTGACGGCATAGGCCTCGCCATCCGTCACCAGTAACAGCTCACCCTCGGAGAGGGTTACGGAGGCCCCCGTGGAGGCCTCGCCGAGACGCGCCGCCACATGGCTCGCCGCCACGGTCAGCAGGGGATCGGCGTCGCTGCCCGCGATGGCGAACTCCCCGCTCAGGGCGGTGCCGTCACCCAACTGCACCGATCCCGTACCGGCAAGATTCATGGCCCAGTTCTGCTCGCGCAGGGTCAGACTGCCGGAAAGTCCCGTGAGCCCCCCCGTCAGATCCCCTGCCGCCCAGGAGGCCGCCCCGTCGGTCACGCCGAAACTCAGGGTGGCCACGCCGTTCTGCCGGGCGACCCCCACCGTCCAGTTGCCGGAAAGGTGCAGCCCCGGCACGTCGACCGTGGCTTCGAGGTCGACGCTACCCTGCCCCTGGGGATCGGCCAGCCAGGTGAAGAGTTGATCCACCTTGGCCAGGGCCTCGGCGGTCTGCGCCACGGCGAAATCGACCAGCCCCGGCAGTTGCGTGGCCACCAGTTGCAGCCCGTCCGGCTGATACACCGGCAACAGATAGAGCCCCTGCCCGGCGTACAATCCCTTGAACGAGGAGAAGGAGCCGGTGCGCTGCCCCCAGGTCATGACATCGAAGACCTGACCCGTGGTGGGGCGGAAATCGTCGATGAAGTCGATCTCCAGGCCGCCCCCCAGGTCCGCACCCCCGGCGACGGCCAGTTGATCGTACCCGTCCAGCGCCGTGGCGGCGTGGCTGCCGCCGATCTCCAGACGCAGGGTGGCTGCGGCCCCCTGGGTGTAGGAGCCGACATTCAGCAGACCCGGCGAGTGTCCGGGCGCCACCGTGCCGGCGTTGATCAGCGCCCCCGACAGGCTGCCGTTGCCCAGCAGGGTCTCCCGCGAGGCGATGGTCAGGGCCTCGGTCGAGGCGCCGTCGACCTCCTGAAGGGTCCCGGAAGAAGATTGTCGTTGCAGCGTGTCTCGGGACGGCAAAAGCGCGTTGTCCGAGGGTGAAGGAGCGTTTGCCGCCTGGGGCGTCGTGCTGACCACCCCCTGGGTGGAGGGGTCGGGGGCGACGCCGTCCAGGGGCAAGTCCCCCGATAGCAGAATGCGTTGCTCCAGGGTTTCCAGTTTGACGGGCTTGCGCCGTGCAACGGTACCTTTTTCGGTTTTTCCACTCATCTTCGCCATGGCACAGCTTTCTGCTTGAGAGACTGGACAGGATCCCGGTAGGATACCAGAAAAAACAGATAGTTCAATATGCTGAACCTTTTTTAGTTATTCGTTGGAATGATAATCTCCATTCAGGTATATCAGGGGGGTCTCTTTAAAAAAAACCTGTAAATTCAATATGATTTTCGAAGTTTATCCCCGGCGGCCCGAAGCATGGTGCTGTGTAGCACACCTTTGGCCAATTTTATATTCTTCTATAGGTATAGGCTTTTTGGTAAGGCGCGGCTTTCGGGAAGGCCCGTTGCCGGTTATAATGTCGGAATCGATTGTGTTTTACCGCCTTTCGGGGCCCTGAACGGCGTTTCCGGCGCGACACTCTTCCTTTACGGACGGGGTATGGACAGCATTCTGATCGTTGAAGACTCCATTAGCCTGGCCTCCCTCCTCCGAACGCGCATTGAGGGAGAGTTGGGGCTGGAGGTCGTTCTGGCCCACAGTTTCGCCAGTACCCGACAGATTCTCGAATCCCCTTCACATGACTTTTTTCTGGCGGTCCTGGATATCAATCTGCCCGATTCCACCGATGGTGAACTGGTGGATTATCTGCAGGCCCGTGGCATTCCCAGTATGGTGCTTACCGGTTCCTATCAACATCGCGTCCGGGAGCAGGTGCAGAAAAAGGGGGTGCTCGACTACTTCGTCAAAGACAACATCGGCGTGGTCCACACCCTGATCCACGCCATCGATCGCATTCGCCGCAACAGTCGCATCCGGGTTCTGGTGGTCGACGACTCCCGCAGTTCGCGCCTGATTCTGGGGCGATCGCTGCACCAGTACGGTTTCGTGGTGATGGAAGCCGAGGATGGCAAGAGCGCCCTGGACAAGATCGGCCAGGAGGGGTGCGACCTGGTGATCACCGATTTCGAGATGCCGGTCATGGACGGCATCGCCCTGACCAAAAAACTGCGCACCCGTTACTCACCGACGCAGATCGCCGTCATCGGACTCTCCTCCCACACCGATCAGAACCTGGCGGTACAGTTCATCAAGGCCGGCGCCTCCGACTTCCTGGCCAAACCCTATCAGCCCGAAGAACTGCTCTGTCGCGTTTACCAGAACATCGAGATCATCGAGCGCCATCGGGAGCTGGAGTTTCTGGTCGAACGCCACCGTTCCGTGCTGACCCATGCCCTGGATACCATCATCACCACCGATCCCCAGGGGCGCATCCTCGATTACAACCCTGCGGCGGAAAGCCTCTTCGGCTACCCCCGCGACGTGGTCATGGGCAAGCCCTTCTACCAGTTTCTGATCCCCGATCATCTGGTGGAGAGCTACCGGTTGAGCATGGAGCGCTTCCGGAGTTCCGGGGCGTCGACGGCGGATTTGCGGCGGCGTCTGGAAATCCAGGGGCGGCGCGCCGATGGCAAGATCATCGACCTGCAGGTCTCCCTGGTGGCCATCGAACAACAGGGTCAGCTCCGCTTCACCGCTTTCGTGCAGGATATCACCGACCGCAAACAGCTCCTCATCTCCCTGGAAGAGACCCTTTCCGCCGCAGAGAGCGCCAACAAGGCCAAAAGCGACTTCATCGCCAACGTCAGCCATGAGATCCGCACCCCGATGAACGCCGTCATCGGTTATACCGATCTCTGCCTGAAACAGGAGCTGCCGCCCCGGGTGCAGGACTACCTGGACAAGATCAACTCCGCCTCCCACTCCCTGATGGGCATCATCAGCGATATTCTCGACTTCTCCAAGATGGAAGCCGGGCGCATGGAACTCGACCCGGTCAAGTTCGACCTGCAGCAACTGCTGGACCGGCTGGCCAACCTCTTCAGCAAACAGACCGCCGACAAGGGCATCGAGCTGGTGCTCTATTCCGATCCCCTCTACGATCATGTGCTGTGGGGGGATGCCCTGCGACTGGAGCAGGTGCTGATCAATCTGATTCGCAATGCCGTCAAGTTTACCGAGTCGGGTACCGTGGTGGTGGAGGCGATTCCGGAGATTTTGGAGGGGGAGCGGATTCGCCTGAGTTTCGCCGTGCGGGACACCGGTATCGGCATCGATCCGGAAAAGCTTCCCCAGCTCTTTTCACCCTTTGTGCAGGCCGATGGCAGCACCACCCGCAAATACGGCGGCACCGGTCTCGGGCTCACCATCTGCAAACGTCTGGTGGAGATGATGGGGGGAGAGGTTCTCGCCCGCAGCGCGCCCGGTCAGGGCAGCGAATTTTCTTTTTGCGTCACCGTCGGTCTCCACTCCGAAAACCGCCGCCAGACGCCGGTTCTGCCTGCGGAATGCCACAACCGGCGCGCCCTTCTCCTTCTGGAACATCCGGTTCTGGCCCGACAGATGGACATCCTGCTGCGCTCCGTCAACCTGGATCCGATACGGGTGAACGACGGCGAAGCGGCCCTGGAGCAGCTTCTGGCGGTGCCCTCGGAAGAGGAGGCCTTCGCCTTCTGCTTCATCGACTGGAACCTGAGCGGCAAGGACGGTGTGGTCACCCTGGTGGAGCTGCTGGCCGTCTACCACGCCCACGCCGAGCGCAAAGGCCTGCCTCCGTTCGTTCTGCTGACCCCCTTCGGCGTCGAGGATATCCGTCATTCGGGGGAAAAGGCCGGTTTTTCCGCCTTCCTCGACAAACCCCTCACCCGACCCCAGTTGCTCAAGATTCTCATGCAGCTTCAAGGCAAAACCTGGGAACGCCACGAACTGCGACACGAAACGCTCCTGGGCCTGGAAAAGGAGGCCAGTCAGGTGGCCGGCAGCCGGGTGCTTCTGGCCGCCCCCGACGCCACGGTGCTGGGCATCGTCCGGGTCTTGCTGGAACGAGTCGGGGTGATCGTCGAGTCCACCGCCGACGAAAACGAACTCTGGCGGCAGAACGGGCACTTTCCCTATCACGCCGTCCTCTTCGACGAAAGCCTCTCCACCACCGAACCCGTTCCCCTGGCGGCCCGCCTGCGCCAAACCTCCCCCAATCCCCAGGTGGCCATACTGGTCCTTTCCAGCCAGAATCTGGATCAGGAGAACCGCCGGCCCTTCGATTTCGGCATCCAGGGTATTCTGGACAAACCCATCCGCCCGGAACGCCTCTACGGACTGCTGCTCAAATGGTTGCCCCGCCACCTGTTACCCGGCGAAGAACGTTCCGAGTCCAACCGCGTTCCGAGCAATGTCCCCGGCATCGACTATCAGGATGCCATGGAACGACTGGCCGGAAACGAACGACTCTATCACCGTCTGACCCTGGCCTTTCTCCAGGAGTACCGGAACGCTCCGGAGCAACTCGATGCCGCCCTCGACGAGGGGCGTATCGACGAGGCGGTGGATATCCTGCACGGGCTGAAAGGCTTTGCCCGTCAAATCGGGGCGGTGGTTCTCTGCCGCGAGGCCCATCATTGCGAGGAGATCCTTCCGGTCGCCTTCGACGCCGATACCCGGGCCGATTACACGGTTTTCCGCCACCAGTTGACCCAGGTGCTGGCCGGACTGGTCGGCACCCTGCCGAAACCACCGAGTCGGCTTCCGGCCTGCGCCTCCTTGCCGGAGGGCACGGGAAAAGACAGCGTGGTGATCACCCTGCTGGGCGAACTGGCCAGCTATCTCGACGACCACTCCCTCGAAGCCGAAAAGTGCCTCGAAGAGCTGCAACGCCATCTGGCCACCAGCCCGACGGCGCCGCTTCTGGCCCAAATGGCCAGGCAACTGAAGGGGTACCACTTTCCGGAAACCCGTTCCCTGCTCAACCATCTCGCCGAACAATCGGGGCTGCCTCTGCAACCCGTGGTTGCCTCTGCCAAGGGTGCAAAACCGAAAATTCTCATCGTGGACGATCAGCAAAGCAACGTGGAGGTTCTCTGCGACATTTTGACCGACTACGACTGCTGCGTGGCCCTCAATGGCAGACAGGCCCTGCAACTCGCCGCCGGAAGCCGGCTTCCGGATCTGATTCTGCTCGATATCATGATGCCGGAGATGAATGGCTACGATTGCTGCCAGCAACTCAAGGAGGACGAACGCACCAGCAGTATTCCGGTGATATTCGTGACCGCCAAAAAAGAGTTGCACGACGAGGTGGAAGGTTTTCGTCGCGGCGGGGTCGATTTTATTACCAAACCCTTCCGCAACGAAAGCGTATTGCGACGGGTGGTCACCCATCTGGAGTTGAAACGCCATCGCGACTACCTTCAGGAGGAGGTCGAACAGCGTACCAGGGAGTTGCAACAGGCCCGTGAGGAGGCCGAGCGGCGGAAGGAATCCGCCGAAGCGGGCAATATGGCCAAAAGCCGTTTTCTGGCCACCATGAGCCACGAAATCCGCACTCCCATGAACGCCATTCTGGGCATGGGCGATGTGTTGCTGGAAACCTCCTTGAGCCAGGAACAGCGGGATTACGTGATGAAATTCCGGGAGGTGGGCAACAACCTGCTGGAATTGATCAATCAGATCCTGGATCTCTCCAAGATCGAGGCCGGTCGGCTGGTCATCGCCGCCGAACCGGTCAACGTGAGTCAGTTGATGCAGGAGAGCGCCAGCCTGCTGGGGATCATGGCCAAGAGCAAAGGGCTGATGCTGGAGTATCTCCCCTGCCCGGAGCGTCCGACCTGGCTGATGGCCGATGCGGTGCGCCTGCGTCAGGTGTTGTTCAACCTGCTGGGCAACGCCGTCAAGTTCACCCCTCAGGGCCGGGTGTGCCTCCGGGAGGCGTGCGAACCCAACGAAATCTGGCATATCCGGGTGGAAGATTCCGGCATCGGCATCTCTCCCGAGGAGTTGCCCCTCATCTTCGATGCCTTCACCCAGGCCGACTCCAGCGTAACCCGCCGTTTCGGCGGCACCGGGCTGGGCCTGGCCATCTCCCGTCGTCTGGTGGAGGCCATGCACGGTTCAATCTGGGCGGAAAGCCAACCGGGAAAAGGCAGCGTCTTCCATATCGCCCTGCCGCTGAGGGAGGCTCCCCCGCCCAGCATCACGCCTCCCCCACCCACCACGGCTCCTCTGCCGGTCCGCTCCATGCGCATCCTTCTGGTGGAGGATTCGGAAGACAATCAGATGCTGATCCGCACCTTCCTGCGCAACTCCCCCCACTCCCTGGAAATTGCCGAAAACGGCCAGACAGGTCTGGAACGGGCCACCACCGAACCATTCGACCTGATCTTCATGGATGTGCAGATGCCGGTGATGGATGGCTATACGGCAACCCGGCGCATCCGGCAGTGGGAGTTGGAAAACACGGCCCGGCCCCACCTCTTCATCGTCGCGCTGACGGCTCACGCCCTGGAGGGCGAAGAGACCCGCAGCCGGGAGGCCGGATGTGATTTGTATCTGGCCAAACCGATTCGCAAACAACGCCTCCTGGAAGTCATTCAGGAGTTTGCTGCGCGTTGAGCGGGGTTGAACGGGAAAGGACACCCCGGCGCGATCTTTTCAGGGGGCCGGGGGAAAAGCGGTAATCTAAGACAATAATCTATCACCCTGAATCACCTCCAGCAGCCGCTTCTTGCGAATGGGCTTGGTGAGGAACTGATCGCAACCCGCCTCCCGGCTGCGGATCTCCTCCCCATCCACGGCATTGGCCGTCAAGGTGACAATGCGCAGGGACCGCCTCCCGGTCTCCCGCTCCCACTGCCGGATGGCGCGGGCCGAGGTGTAGCCGTCCATCACCGGCATCTGTACATCCATGATGACCAGATCGAAGGCCTCCTCCCGAACTTTCCGCACCGCTTCCAGTCCGTTTTCCGCCATGGACAGATGATGCGGCGACTGTTGCAGGAAGGTTTCGATCAGCAGGCGGTTGTCCCGGTCGTCCTCCACCAGAAGAATGCGCTTGCCGCAAACCTCCTCGCTCGGGGTCTCGACCGAGGGCGCAGCCGCCACCGGTCCCTCCTCGACCTCCTGCAGGGGCAGCCGGATGTGAAAAGTTGTCCCCTGCCCCGGCTGACTCTCCGCCGTCAGACTCCCCTCCATCTTCCCGATCAGGGCCCGCGAAACCGCCAGGCCCAGGCCGGTTCCACCATAACGCCGCGTCGGCGCCCCGTCCGCCTGACAGAACGGTCGAAACAGCCGGGCCATGAAATCGGCGTCAATGCCGATTCCCGTATCCGATACGGTCAGATGCAGGAGACCCCCCTCCCGAACCGCTCCGAGGCGGACCACCCCCTGGTTGGTGAACTTGACCGCATTGCCCAGCAGATGCATCAGCACCTGTCTCAAGTGCAGTCCATCCACGGCAATCCGGACGGGCAACGCCTCGTCCGCCCGCCATTCGACCCGAAGGGACTTGGCCTCGGCCCCGGCGCGGATCCATTCCGCCATCTCCTCCAGCAATTGGCGCAACTCCAGCACCTCCCGCGTCGGATGATGCACCCCCTCCTCCAATCGGGATAGCGCCAGAACCTGATCGATGAGTTGCAGCAGAACCGCGCCGGCGCGCTGCTGCTTCTTCACATAGCCCAGCTGTTCCGCACTCATGCCCACGGAAGAGAGCAATGCGTCGCCCATGCCGATGATGACATTCATGGGCGTGCGAATTTCATGGCTCACGGTGGACAGAAACTCCGACTTGGTGCGTTCCGCCTCCTGAACCCGTTGCTCCGCCAGCCGGATCCGCAGGATCAGCCGGTTGAGGACCGAGACCACCAGCACCGAGGCCACCAGCGCGGTTATCGTCCCCGTCAACAGAAAATCGGCGCGGAACTCGCCATGAATAAACAGACTGAGGAGGCCCACCATCACCACGGTGACCAACTCCGAAACGACCACCCCCGTCCAGAGAAGACGGGTTCCGGACCAGGATTGCAGGGTGGTGATCAGGTGTTCCATGGCAACGTGGCCTGTTAAATAATGGCATATTGTTACAAAAGATCACCCTAACACAACACAGCCTTCGGCTCAACCGATGCCTCAGCAGGGCACGAAACCGATCATGGTGCGATCATCCCGCAACGGCTCCTGGCCCCGCCACGCCGCCATGCTCTGGCGAACCTCTTCCATGCGCCCGGCCAGGGAGCGGTTTTGGGTGCCGAGCAGCAGGGAAGAGAGACCCCGCCGTCCCAGCAGGCGTTTGGGCTGACCGCCCAACTGATCGGTCATGCCGTCGGTGAAGAGGAAATAACAGGAATTCGGCGCGACGGAGAGGACATGCTCCTGCAGCACCCCTCGAAGGGGATGGGTGCGATACCCCAGGCTGGCCCGATTGGGGAGGATCTCCCGTATCCGTTCCCCCTCCTGAATGAACAGCGGCACTCCCGCTCCGCAGTAGACCAGTTCCCGACAGGAGGGGCGATAGAGACAGAGCCCCGCTTCCAGCCCGTCGTCCTCCAGCACGCCGCGCCGGGCCTGGCGCAGACGCTCCCGCACCAAACCGTCCAGTGTGGTCAGAATGGCCGCCGGGCTGTCGTTATCCTGCAGCGCCCGGTCAAGCGCACTGGCGACCAGCATGGTCATGAAGGCCCCCGGAACCCCGTGACCGGTGCAATCGGCCAGAAACAGAATCGCCGTCTCCCCGCGCCAACCCAGCCAGTAATAATCTCCCCCGACGACCTCCAACGGATCCCACCAGACCTCCACTTCCGTCATCAACTTCTTCAGAACCGCGGTTCCGGGCAGCAGCGACTCCTGAATGCTGCGGGCGTAATCGATGCTGCCGGCCATCTGCTGGTTGGTTTCGTCCAGGCGCAGGAGGGTGGCCTGCAAGCTGCCGAGGGTGGCTTCGACCACCTCTTTTTCGGTACTCAGATCCTCCAGCGTCTTGCCCAGTTCTTCCTGCTTGCCTTGAAGTGCCAGTTGCACCTCCCGCAGCTTCCGATTGGAGCGGCTGACCAGAAACGTCGAGACGGCCAGGATGAACAGGATCAGCAACACCCCGGCCAGGTAGGGCCAATAACGCCGAAGCACCTCGATGGGATCGATGCGGCCCAGATCGCGATAGGGTCCCAGGTGCAACTCCCGGTAAAGCTCATGCACCGGGGTGTAGTCGTCGGGAATGGTCCACCCGGCGATGCGGGCCGATCGGGCTGCGGCATCTTCCGGAGTCATGGCCAGCAAGGCCATGACCACTTTGCGCGCCAGATCGTCGCTGGTGTGGCGCAGCCGGGCCATAGGCCACTCCGGATAGAGCCGGGTGCTCACCATGAAGGGAAATCCGGGAATGGAGCGGGGAGCGATAACCCGAAGCTGATGCAGTTGAATGCGGTTGTCCAGCGCCATGCGTTCCAGGAGATCGGTCCGCACCGCTCCGGCATCGGCTTCGCCCCGCAGCACGCGGAAAACGACCTCCTCCTGGTTGCCGGTTTCCACCAGGGAGGCCAGGTCGTTTTTCGGATCGAGGCCCGCATCCTTGAGTTCCCGCCACTGGGTCAGCCAGCCGCCGAACGAGGTGTCGTCGACCACCAGCAGGCGCTGATGGCGCAGATCCTCCAGGGACTGAAGATCGACCCGCTCCGCGCGGGTGAAGAAGAGGCCGCCGAATCGGGTGTAGCCCGAACCGTTCGGCCCGAGATTGCGCAGGGTGGAGATGCGGCTGATGCCGTGAAGGGTCTCCAGCTCTACATACTGGCCGGTATTGACGATGACGAATTCCAACTCGCCGCTTGCCACCGTCGGATAGAGGGCGGTGAAGTCGAGGGGCACGATTTGAAAATCGAGTTCCGGAATGGCGCGATGCAGGTACTCCCCCAGAGGGTTCCACTGGCGGGCGGCCACCTCGATACCCCGGTTGGCCAGTACGCCGATGCGCACCGACTCCCCCGCCATGGCGGGAAAGGTGAGGGCGAGTGCCACCACAAGCAGAAACAGGCGAGGCAACACGCTCACCTCAGGCCACCACGACCCGGTTGCGCCCGCCCCGTTTGGCGACGTACAAGGCGGTATCGGCACGATGCAACGGCTCTTCCAGGCTGCCGTCGTCCGGGCTGGCTGCCGCCAGACCGATGCTGACCGTCATGGCGAACCGGTTCACTCCGTGGCAAATCTCCTGTTTTTCGACCAGTCCCCGCACGCGATTACCCACCTCCTCGGCCTTTTCCACATCGGTTTCCGGAAAGAGCATGACAAACTCTTCCCCCCCGAATCGTCCCAGGATATCGATGGCCCGCACCTCGTTGCGGCAAACGGTGGTGAAGACCTTCAACGCCTCGTCTCCTGCGGCATGGCCGTAGGTGTCGTTGATGTTTTTGAAGTGGTCGATGTCCGCCAGGGCCAGAGTCAGGGGCCGACCACTGCGCCGCATGCGCTCCATCTCCCGTTCGCCCAACTCCAGGAGCCGACCCCGGGTCAACACCCCGGTCAGGGCATCGGTGGAGGCCAGGCGGCGCAGGGTCTCCTCCAGTTCGCGACGCTGGGCGATTTCCACCTTCAGGGCCGCATTCAGGGACTCCAGGTGGATGGTCTTCTCCTGCAACTCATCCATCACCCGTTTCAACTGAGCCTGCTGACGATCGCTCACGCGCACCAGGCGGGCGTGTTCCCGATAACTGCGGCGGTAGGCGGCGATGATGCTGTCCAAATCCTTCTTGAGTCGGGAATCCCAGCGAACCAATTCGGCGCTCAGACTTTCCGCCCGCCGCAACACCTCCTCTTCCAGGGAAAAGAGGTCGAGGTCTGCCGAACTCTCCATCAACCCGAGGCCCATCTCACCCCTCCACCGCCTCCAGCTCAAAATGGATGCGCTCGAAATCCTGGGCGAAATCCCGACCGAACTCCTCCATGGTATCGTCGCCCTCCGTGAAGTACCAGCGCACCGTCACCTTCCAGTCGGCCTGCCCCGCGCCTTCCAGAAGCTGCATCAGGTGCATGAGAGCCTTGGCGCTGCTGGAATTGAAATAGGCCAGGCGAAACTCGAAACGGAGTTCCCTGGGAGGGCTCTCCTGCAGATAGGCCTTCAAGGCGTGATAGAGTTGACCGAAAAAGCTGGAGGCGTTTTCCGGATAGGATTCCCCGGAGAGGGAGAGAAGCCCTTCTGCAAAGTTGAAATGCACGGCCGGAGTGCGTTGCGTTGCAGCCAGAACGAGAGATTCCATCAGTATATCCTTAGATATTGACCTGAATACAGAAGAATGTCATGCCGTTTCCGATATCGTGAAAATCGAAATTCACCGGAAGGGTGGCCCGGCGCATGATCTCGATCAATCCGACGGTGGCGCCAAGACTGGTGTCTTCCGGACCATTGCGCAGCTTTTCCATGTAGTAAAGCTTCAGCTCGTCGCGATTCATGCCATTGAGCCGTTCCAGGCGTTCCTTCAGGCGGGGCACCTCCCGGGTTTCGACCAGATTGGCGCAGACCACGAAGTAGCGCTCCTCGCGGTGTCCCACCACCACGATCCCTTCATGCAGGGCCTCCTGTGCCGCCTCCGCTTCCTCTTCCGCACCGTAGCGGATGACATTCTGCACCAATTCCACAAAAACCGAAAAAACCCGTCGGGTGGTGTTGACATCGGTGGATTCCTGAGCCATGCGCCGCCTCAAGGTCTCCCCCAACGCGGCCAACAGACTTTCCGAAACCTGTCCGCAGTAGGAAAACAAAATGCCCTTGTTCTCCAGGGTCTGTTTGAAGTGAAAGTATTCCTCTGCCAGCATGCGTTTCACCCCTTTTACGGACAGGAATGTTGCCATGACCAACTCCGGGAAAAGTCGGTCAATAATCGAAATTATCTATGAAAATTATAGATCTGTATAGCGGGTTTCTCTCTCTTTCACCACGGCGTGGGCGAAAAAACGGAAAAACCCACTTCGGCAGGGCCCAAGGGGGGGATGGCGCGGAAAAAGGGGGACACCCGTTACGAATCGGGCCGATCTCCCGAAGGCAAGGCGTTCTGGTTCAACAGGCGGGCTACGTCCACCAGCAGGACATCGCGCATGCTTTCATCCGTCGGCGAGCGATAGCGTCCCAGGGCCCCCACCAGTTCGCTACGCCCCATTTGGCTGGGCAGAGGGTATTTGATCTCCTCCAGCACACTGAAAAAGTTGATATCATCCACCGCTACGGCAAAGAGTTGGCCACGGTGCTGCATCACCACCGAATACTCCAGCAGATATTTACGCACCAGCTCGCCAATTCCGTCAAACAGGGTCAGCAGGCCGGCCAGTATGCCCTTTTCCGCCTCTTGAACCAGCTGTTTGGCCTGAAGATCCTGCCCCTTGTCCAAAAGGTTCATGGCCTCGACGGCCACCTGGTGAATGCGGCGATGGGGTTGGTCGAAACGGGCCATATACGCGGAAAGATATTTATTGTCCGTGCGAAACTGGCCGTAGTACCATTTACCGAAGGCGCATTTGGTGGGGTCCGTCTGCACCGTGATGGCGGCGCCGGACTCCACCTCCCCTTTCAGTTTATTCAGCCAGTTGACGTGGTCCTGCCGGCGTTGAGCCATGGTGGTGATCAGTTCTTCGGTCTCCAGCAGACGGGATCGGGTTCCGAAGCAAAGGCGCAGGTCCAGCAGGGGCAGGCAGCCGTCCCGAAAGGGAATCACGCCGCGCACCTCCGGGGGATATTGCGGCAGAAAGGTATGGGCGGGAAGGTCGCTCACCGATACGACTTCTTCATGGGAAATGCCGTACTGACCGCCATCCACCGTTACCACCAGGTAGGGGCTGTCTGAGGGAAAAGGATTTTCGGGCATGGTTTCACCTCCCACATCGCTGGATACGAACGATTGAGAATTCTCCCGGTGGGGATGGATGTACATCAATATTAATTTTTTTCATATAACGGATTGTAACTCAGAGTGACTACATTTCGTCAAGAAGAATTTGTCAGGAAAGAGCGGCTCCGTTGAAGATGCCTCATCGCAAGAGTACCCTGATTCCGTCCAAGTCGGGAAACCTGAAGCTGAAGGGAGACTTTCGTGAGTGATTTGAGCGATACGGTAAACGAACGGATTGGCGGCGAAGCGGACACCTTCAACAACGTGGTGGCCATTCTGGTGACGGTGCTGGCCACGTTGATGGCCCTGTTCAACGTCAAGGACGGCAACATCGTGCAGAGCATGGCCATGGTTCAGGCTCAGTCGATCGATACCTGGGGCCACTATCAGGCCAAGTCGGTCAAGGAAAACATGGTCGAAGGCATGCTGGATCAGCTTCGTGTCCAGAGAAGTCTGCTGACCCTCCCCAACGCCCTGCTTGAGGAGAAGATCCTTTTCAACCAGACCGAAGTCAAACGCTACCGCCAGGAAAAAGAGGAACTCAAGGCCAAGGCCGAAGGGCTCGACCGGGAGTATAACCGTCTGAATCTCCACGACGACCAGTTCGATCTGGCCGAAGCGGGCATCAGCGTGGCCATCGCCATCCTGGGCATCGCCGCCCTGACGCGAAAACGCGCTCTGGTAGGCCTTGCCTTGATCCTGGGAGGTTTCGGGGTCTTCATGGGAGTGGCCGGATTTCTCGCTTGGCCGATTCACCCGGACCTGCTGGCCTCTCTCTTTTCCTGACCGCAACCGACTCGGGGGAGATGCGGCTTTTCCGTGCCGCAAAATAATTCGCTTTGCCCCGCTTGCACCCACGCCCGGAATGCATGTATCCTCTGGTCGATGGCTGTGTTGATGAGGCTAAAGGAGACCCTATGGCTCTTTCCGTCGAGGCAAACGGCAGGCAGTGCGTGATTCAGATTTCCGGTGAATTCAACTTCCATATGCGCCGGGAGTTTCGCGGCGCTTATGAAAAGCTCCCGCCGGAGACCGATTTCGTCATCGACCTGCGACGCACCACCGGCGTGGACAGCTCGGCGTTGGGCATGTTGCTGGTGTTGCGGGAACACGTGACCGGGAAAGGGCGTATCTCCATCGTCAACGCCCCTCCGAAAATTCGGGAGTTGCTGAACGTGGCTCAGTTCGGCAAAATCTTCAGCGTTTCCTGACCGATGGTTCAAGCGGGACGGCATCCCTCTCGGGCCTGCGGTTCTGGGCATGAGCCATAGCGCAACCGGTCGGCGCCCGCCAACCGGAAACCCTTCCGAATCGACCTTTCAATAACGTCACGAAATGGCCTAAGATGGACTCTCTACTCCAGGAGGCCGCGTTGACCGACAATCCGCTGATCGAACACTCCACCATTTTGCGCCTGTTCCTGGCCATCGACCTGCCGGAGGCCCAGAAACAGGTACTCCATGCGGGCTGTCAGACCCTTCGTGCCTACCTGCCCGGCCTGCGTTGGGTCACTCCGGAACACTACCATCTCACCCTGCGCTTCCTGGGGGACACGTCCAGTACCGGACTCCGCTCCATAGAAGCCCTGATGGAGGAGGTGGCCCACCGCTCCCCTGCCCTGCCCCTGCAACTGGATCAATGGGGCAGTTTTCCCGACAGGCGTCGCACCCGCGTGATCTGGGCCGGAGTCAGCGGAGAGGGCCTTGCCGATCTGGTCTCTCTGGCCAACGAGCTGATGCGACTCTTCCCCAGCCACGAACGCAAGCCGTTCGCGCCCCACATCACCCTGGCACGCGCCCCCATCAATCCGCTGGCCCTGCCACGGGACTGGGAACTGCGTCATCCCCTGTCGGCCATGCCCTGGTTGGCCGGGGAAATTCACCTCATGGCTTCGACCCTCACCCCCACCGGCAGCCGTTATCAGATATTGAAGAGTGCGGCTCTTGCCAAGACATGAAGAGACGCTTTGCGCAGCTCCTGCTGGCCGCCGTGCTGCTCTCCTCCCTGGCGGGAATGTGGTCTCTGTACCGTAGCGGGCAGGTTCGTTTCGACCAGCAGTGGCGTACCGCCAGCCGGGCCAGTGCGGGCATCGCACCCAAAGCGGGGCGGCATCCGGCGGCCCTGGTGCAACTTTATCAGGCCCGAGCCTTCTCCTGGCGGGGTTTCTTCGGGGTTCACACCTGGGTGGCCCTCAAAGCCGAGGGGGCGGATGCCTACACGGTTCTGGAGGTTTTGGGCTGGAATCTGCTTTTTCACAACAAGCCGTTGGTTTCGGTGCAGAAGACCGAACCGGACCGTCTCTGGTTCGCAGCCAGACCCGAATTGCTTTTCGAAATTTCCGGAGAACAGGCCGTCCAGGCCATTCCCAAGCTTCTGGCGGCGGCGGAAAGCTACCCCTTCCCAAAGCACTACTGGGTCTGGCCCGGCCCCAACAGCAACACCTTCACGGCCCACCTGCTGCGGGAAGTCCCCGAAATGCGCGGTGCGGAATTGCCCGCCACCGCCATCGGCAAGGACTTCCTGCCCGGCCTGGCGGCGCCCACTCCCAGCCACACCGGCTGGCAACTCTCCCTGGCAGGCCTGGCCGGGCTGTTGCTGGGCTGGGAGGAAGGGGTCGAAATCAACCTGCTGGGGTTGACCTTCGGCCTGGATTGGCATCCTCCGGCCCTCAAACTGCCCGTTTGGGGCCGGATCGAGCTTCATCAGGATTTTTGAAGGGCTTCCAATCCCGCCTTCAGTCCCTTGGTGGAAACCGGAACGATCAGTGGCTCCTTGGCTCCAACCGGCAGCCAGCCGATCACGATTTTCTTGGCACCGGAAATCGCCTTCAAGGTGCTGCCGTCGAGAGGGAGAAACGCCTCGCAGCCCGCCGGGGTGCAATAGCGAAGGGCTAAATTGGTTGGAAAACCATCATCCGCCTTGAGGGAGACACCCGCCGCCAGGTCAACCCCAAGAGGCACGATTGCTGATAATAAAGTTATTTTTGTACTCTGCTGGTAGTTCAATCGAACAATCAATGAAGGTTCTTTGGCATCCTTCCGAAAAACCGCGTGGGCCAGCAAACACAACTCGGGACCATTCTCTTCGGGCCGACCGCATTTCATCGTCCAGTCATCGAAGGCCTTGCCCTTCTCCGAACTTTCGGAGGAGGTCGCCTTCTCCGTGGTCTCCTTGTCCTTGTCCTTGTCCTTTTTCGAACCGGCCCAACCCTCGGCACTCAGGGTGAAGATCAGACCCAGGGCCATCCACATCGCGATGCGTTTCAAATTCTTGCCTCCTTGATCAGTACTGGCGAATCCAGTCTTCCACCCGATTGAATATCAACTCTCCCGCCCGTCCGTTCCACTCCTTGGCCTGACGAATCTCATTGGCCGAGTGGGCGTTGGTGCGGGCATCGAACTCTTTGCGCCGCTCGAAATCACTGACGAAAACGGCAAAGACCAGGCGTCTGCCGGTGCGGGTCAAGGCAAAGCCCGCCAGACCCCGCCCGTAATGGATCACCCCCGTCTTGGCCCAAACCCGGAAGGCGTTGGGACCGCTCATTCGATTGGCCAGAGTACCCTTCCAGCCCGAAATGGGCAACAGGGAAGCGAAGGTGCGCTCTCCGGCCCGGGCCTGATTGGCAAACCGCAGGATCTCCACCATCTGCCGTGGTGATACCCGGCTGGTTGCGGTCAAACCACAACTGTTGCCCAGCTTGAAACCGTTCCAGTCCACCTCCGGCATTTTACGCCGCATCCAGTCCGTGACAATGGTTGCCGCGTCGCCGATGGATTGGGGTTTCCCGGCCAGATGACCCGCTGCCGTCATGGCGATGAGTTCGGTCCAGAGATTGTTGGAGTGTTCCAGCGTTTGATCCACCAGCAGATCCAGGGTCGGGCTGCGATGTTCCGCCAGAACCAGTCGGGCCTCCACCGGCGTTTTGCCCGCAACCGGACCCGGAATCTCGACACCGATACGGCGGGCGAACTCCCGCAGCGCCGAGGCGAAATAGCGCCCCGGATTCTTGATGGGCAGCCACTCCGACCCGTTGCGAACCCCGCCCAAACGCCATTGCTCTATGCCGTCCCCTCCCACGTAGTCGAGTCCGTTCTGTCCGGCAGGGGCCGGTTGAATCTGAATGTACCCGAAATCGGGCGTCACGCTGTAGGCCAGGCCACCCGACTTTTTAGTCCCCGCCCACTGCAGCCGCACCCGGTTGAAATCGAGGGTCAGGGCGGAAACCCCCTGATTGTAGGTCTCCTCCTCGCTCTGTTCTTCGCTGATGTTGGCCGCGGGCAGCAGGGCCGATTCGTCGTAGACGAAGCGTCCCTGCACCCGCTTGACGCCGTGGTTGCGCAGTTGCAACACCAGATCCATCAGGTTGGCCATGGAAAAGGAGGGGTCGCCGCTGCCGACCAGATACAGATCGCCCTGCAACACCCCGTTGGCCACCTGGCCGTTGGTGCGCAGGCTGGTCAGAAAGCGGAATTCGTGCCCCAGAATGTGCAGCGCGGCCAGGGTGGACGGCACCTTGGAAACCGAAGCGGGGATGAAAAGTTCCGTATCCCGGGCGTGTTCCAGAATCTGGCCGCTGTCGAGATCGGCCAGCAGGAAACCGACGTTGGCGCTGGTCGGGCTGGCCGCCGCGCTGGCTTGAGGGGCAGGCATCTTTCCGGGACCTCCGGGACTCGGAGCGGGTTTGGCGCTATTGGGGCGGGTCATGCGGGCAGGGGTTGTTTTGGGGGGCATGTTGGCGGCTCGGCGCACCGAGGGGGG